>JBMONJ010000061.1:0-1793 GCA_049324655.1 Candidatus Omnitrophota bacterium
CTTGCTGCGTTTATCGCCCATGAAGCCGGACATATTGTTCGTAAGCATTATGCGCAGACGCTTTTAGCCTTGCTCGCCTATGGTTATTATCCTTGGACCAGACAGATGATGGATGATTTGACAGGAAGGCAGCAGTTCGAAGCCAATGTCTTTGCCTTAGAATTCTTACAGCTGGCAGGGTATGCTGAGTCAGCTATTGCTAAGGTTGGGAGATTATTAGCTGTCGCGGCTTCGGGCAGGCTCGAGGTCTCTTCGCCGGCGGTGTCAACGATAGAGACCGATGAAAACGGAGAGCCCTCTATGTTTAATATCAAGAATAACCGGGGAACTTATGTCGTTAATCTGGGAAAAGGTAATTATATGTATTTACCCGCTTCAGCGGCTAAGGCGGTTTACTGGGGGACAGATATGGCGAAAGGGGCGGCTGCGTCCATAGCCTTCAAGTCCATAATCCCTTTGATGGCCCGGAAATTTATCGCGGCATTGGAAAGGGAAATTAAGAAGCCGACGCCTCCCAAGCCAGAAGCAATATTGAGAGAACATTTGCGATTAGTTAAGGAAGCCATCGTTAAATTAAAATCCTTCATCTCCAGCAGCCCGGCAATAAAGGCATTTGCCAAGCGCGGATTGTTGGCAGGATTGTTGGTCAGCTTGTTGGCTTTGAAAGACACTCCCAATTTGCCGGCTAAGTTAGATTTACTCGGCCGGATAGGGGCTCTGATTATTCATTATGGTTTTGCGTCAATAGCTTATGGGTTTACCGTTACCGCGTTTGGTTATAGCGCAATCAAATGGATGAGAAGCGACAAGGGTTCGGCCTCTTCGCCGATAGAGCAGAATAAGGCAGTAGAGATTGCCGCAGAGGTTAATGCAGTAAAGGCCGAGGCCGCAGAATTAGCTCAGCGCGCCGGACCGCGCAAGGCCGCGGCGGCGATTCGCGCCATCGCCCGTCGCGTATCTTCCTCAATCGCGCAAGTCCTCTCCAAAAATCCCGTCTTTAAAACTTCCCGCAAATTAGTTCTGTTTACCTCAATTGTCCTGATGCTGTTCGCTCAAGGATTAAGAGCGCAGGATGCCCAGACCAAAATAGCAGATACTTTCTCCACCGCTAAATTTGATACGGTAAAATCTAGCGTTCCGCCTGTAGTAGTATGGGCAAGCTGTATTCCGATACTACCCACAGAAGTCATTCATGAGCTTTCGCACGCAGCAATGCTTAAATTATTCGGCGTTGGTATAAAGAGTTTTAGGCCCTACCCCACTTCCTTATTTGTAAGCGACTACAATCCTGACAATCCTGACAGAGGAACAATTTATAGACAACTATGGGTGGTAGGTTATATTAAGCCTGACAAGAAGGAGTTTTCGGATTTAAACAATATTCAAGAGGCTTTGGTATATATTGCGCCATATATAGTCAATACAGGGATATTGTTAGGCTTGGAACGAATGGCAAATAAGTCCGATATTATACAGAGGAACCCAATATTGGGAAGTCTTACTTTTGCCGCTGCGCTGGACATCACGCCAGATTCAATTAATAATTGTTGGGGGGGAGATATTTCTAAATTTAGTAAAGCAACTGGCATCCCTGAAGGAGTGGTAGCCGGAGTGTTTACTGCTATAAACTGCTATTTAAGCCGCAAGCTTTTCAGGGCCATGTTGCATTCCGGCTCTTCGCCGGCGGTCAAAAAAATAAACGCGGTCGAAAACCCAACCGCGTCTATCAATTTAAGAGACGGAGAGCAGCTACCCTTTTCTCCTACGCATGTTTATGGCGATATTCTTCAATC
>JBMONJ010000062.1:0-14385 GCA_049324655.1 Candidatus Omnitrophota bacterium
GTCTTGGTCAGTCTCTTGATTAAGGGGATAACCCTTTTTATTTCTTCTTTGGCGCTCACTGGCCTGGCCCCGGGTCGGGTAGACTCTCCTCCTATATCCAAGATATCCGCACCGTCGGCAACCATTTTTTCGGCAAAAGCGGCGACGGCCCCGTAATCCCGGCCAAGACGCAGGCACCCGTCACCGCTGAAGGAATCCGGAGTCATATTGATTATGCCCATAATGAGCGTGCGGGACCCAAGGCGCAAACTGTAACTTCCCGCCTTCAGGATGAATTTCTCTTTTTGAGTGTTGTCAATTATCTCTTTGAGCTGCTCGCCGATTTTTTTTAATGAAAGCGGCTGACGCTTAAGCTTGTCTATCAAATTTCTTAGCTGGCTTAAGCTCCCCATCACGATGCAGTCGGTCTTTTTCACTTTGCCGGTTATACTGTCCCGGGAGACCGCAGCATCAGCGTTTAAGGAAAGCAATTCCTGCTTTAAGATATTGGCCCGCCAGCTATCGAGCGCCTTGAGCTTTATTACCAAACCCGGTCCTTTGAAAGACATAATCCGGGCTCCGGCCGGGTCACAACCGGTCTCTTTGATATGTGCAAACAATTCCTGGGGATTAAAGACGGTGAGGATTTGCGGGTTCATAAAATTATCAGGCGCTGGCCGGAAGAAGTAATAGTTGCCTGACCTCGGCGACATCCAAGACCTCTTTTTCCAAAAGGGCATTGGCTAAGGTGTTTAATTTCTCGCGGTTGTCCTTTAAAAGCGCCTTGGCCTTTTCATAGGCCTTGTTGACGAGACTGCGGACCTCCTCGTCAATAACCTTAGCCGTATCCTCAGAATAATCCCGCTCTTCCACAATATCCCGACCCAAAAACAACGGCCCGTGTCTGCGGCCCAAGGTCATATTGCCTAACTTGGAGCTCATCCCGAATTCGCAAACCATTCGGCGCGCCAGCCGGGTGACCATTTCCAAATCATTTTCCGCGCCGGTGGTAATATCGCCCATAAACAGTTCCTCAGCAACCCGACCACCAAGGGCAACGATAAGCTTGGACTCCAAATCCCGCTTGCCCCAGAAGTAACGGTCCTCTACCGGCGGAGTCAAGGTGTAACCGCCGGCCATTCCGCGGGGGATAATGGAAACCTTACGTAAAGGGTCCACACCTGGAAGCAACAAAGACAATAACGCGTGTCCACTCTCGTGATAGGCGGTAATTTCCCTTTCTCTTTTCGGGATAACCCGGCTCTTTTTCGCCGGGCCGATCATCACCCGCTCGATCGCCGCCTCTAATTCGCTCATCGTCACCGCCTCTTTGTTTTCCCGCGCGGCCAAAAGCGCGGCTTCATTACAAAGATTCGCCAAATCCGCTCCGGAAAAACCCGAGGTCTGCTGGGCGATGACTTTCAGGTCCACATTAGGGGCGATCCTTATACCGCGGATATGCACTCTTAAAATGGCTTCGCGACCGGCAATGTCCGGCAACGGCACTACGATATGCCGGTCGAATCTTCCCGGACGCAGCAATGCGGGGTCTAAGGTATCCGGACGATTGGTTGCCGCGATCAAAATCACCCCTTCTTGGGTATCAAATCCATCCATCTCCACCAACAGGGCATTAAGGGTCTGCTCGCGCTCATCGTGCCCGCCGCCAATGCCGGAGAATCTTAATCTTCCCACTGCGTCAATCTCGTCGATAAAAATAATACAACCGCGGCCCGAGGTCTTGGCCGCGTGCCGGCCCTGTTCAAAAAGATCTCTCACCCGCGAGGCACCAACACCGACAAACATCTCAACAAAATCCGAGCCGCTTATCGAAAAGAACGGAACCCCGGCTTCTCCGGCAACGGCCTTGGCCAAAAGGGTTTTTCCCGTTCCTGGCGGACCGATCAAGAGTACGCCCTTAGGAATCTTGCCCCCTAATCTCTGGAAACGCTTGGGGTCTTTCAAGAATTCGATTACCTCGCCCAATTCCTCTTTGGCCTCGTCCACGCCAGCCACATCCTTAAAGGTAACCCTGGCGCTGGCGGTTTCCGTGGAGGTCTTGGCCCGGGCCCGGCCAAAGGCCCAAACCTTATTGCCTAATTGGCTTCCGCGGTAGGAAAAATACCAGAGCACAGAAATAAACAGGAGCATCGGCGCCAGCGACAAAAACAAAGAGCTCCAGAAAGTCCTTAATGGCTTGACATCGAATTGCGGAACATTTTGTCTTAAAAGATCGAGGAGCTTCTCATCGCGCTCGGGCACATTAACGATGAACTTGCTGCCGTCGGAGAATTCACCCTGCAAGACATTCTCCATCATGGTTACCGACTTGATTTTATGCTCTTCGGGATTTGCCAGAAGCAACTGATAAAACTCGCCGTAGGGCCGCTCTTGCGGGGCAATCCCTTTTATCGCACTAATCAGGTTGGACACATAGAGCAGGACAAAAAACATCCCCACCCAAAAAAACACCTTGCGCAGGTTGTCGTTCTTTTTTTGGTGATTTATTTTCTTATGATTAACCGCCATTACTTTTTCCTTTAGGTTATCTTTTTATTATAAGCAAAAACACTTGAAAATCAAGGTTTTCTTGAAACGAAGACGAGCCGGCTCGCGTATTTTTTGACGGCGATACCCTGTGGCAAGTCAACTACGGAACCTTTTGGCCGGTTAAAGACCAAATCCTCCAATTCCCTTAAATGGCTGAAGGCCAGTCGCCGGGTGTCTCCCTTCATTTTCTCCACGGCCAGACGCAGAGCCATTCTTTGTAGAGAAGGATGCAGGCGCCGAAGCCGCTTTAAATCAATATTTAAAATATCTCTCGCGGCTTCGGCGCAACGCTCAAACTCCTTTTGTGCCCGCAGCAAAATATAGTCGTAGTCCGCAGCATAGATTTGCGCGTCCTGCGCCAGCAAGGCCTTGATATTGGGATTATACTTCTTTAACATAGGGAACAACTGAAGACGGATGCGGTTACGGAAGAAACGCTGCTCCTGGTTGGTTGTATCCTCACGCGGCCTGATCTTCAACTGCTTAAGGTAAGCTTCAATTTCCCCGCGCCCAATCTCAATAAGCGGCCGGATGAATTTAGAGCCGCCGATATTCCGCTTAGGGGAAATTCCGGTAAGGCCCGAAAGCCCGCTGCCCCGGAGGAGATGCATTAAAACCGTCTCCGCCTGATCATCTTGGGAATGACCCAAGCCAATAGCAGTTGCCTTTATTCGCTTGGCAGTCTGCCTTAAGAATTCCTGACGTTTAATCCGTAACTTTTCTTCCAGAGATCCCTTTATAAAACTTTTTTCGGCCCGGATCTTCTCGCCGTAAAACGGCACCCCTAAGCGACCGCAGAGTTTTTTCACAAAGATTAAGTCCTCAGCCGAATCCTTTCTTAAACCGTGATCAAGGTGCCCGACAGAAATCTTCAAGCCCCACTTGCCTCTAAGCTGCAAAAACAAAAAAAGCATAGCCAGAGAATCCGCCCCGCCGGAAACCCCCAGCAGCAAATGTTCTCTTGGCTTGAGCAAGCCATATTGCAAAATGGTCTTTTGAAATTTTTCAAAAATGGGCATATTCGATACGAGGAAACACAGAAACGCTGTAGTTTAAAATGAGAGGATTATGCAGACTTAAAATATTTTTTGCCTTTTCGTCCCAATACCTTATAAATTGCTTTTGCTTTGAGATCCATAAAGCGCATTAAGAATTGCTGCTGGGCAAAGGCCCAACCAAGACGCTCAAGAATGGGCAACTTGACGAAGGACTACAGGTGATGTTTTTGTAGGTCAGCGCTTTCCATAAATATAAGAATGGCGGGGGTGGGATTTAAACCCACGACCTATCGGGTATGAGCCGACTGCTCTATCGGGCTGAGCTACCCCGCCGAATCAGTTCGTCCAATACGACAGCTTGCCGTTGTTGAAATACATCCGCACCGGCCGAAAATCGGTTTCCCGGTTGTCAACCAGGGGAAATTCATAAGTCCAGAGCGAAAAATTGCTCACCTCGCTGGCCGAACTAAAGGTATCGTCAGGCTCGCCGTATTTGTCGCGAACATCTTCCTGCGCGTCACCGACTCGAATCTTGCGGTCATTTAGGTCTTTACGCAGCCGGAGGTATTTCTCTTTTTGTTTCTCGATCTTTTCTAACTGCTCTTCCTTTTTCTTGCGGGAAGACTCCAGCATTGCGCAGCCGGAAAATACCAGGGCCACACACAGAATAAAAGCTAAGCCGGTTCTGCCTTTAAACATTTTTCACCTTTTCCTGTAGGCCTCCAAATAAGCATCACAATAAATCTGTTTATTTAAAACTAACTCTGCGGTAATCAGGCTGTCCATTAATTCCCGATCAAGGGGATCAAGGATTGCCGCATCCAAACCGGCTGCCGTGGCCATAGTCAAAAAGGTACGGTTTATCAGGCTGCGTGAACAGGTTCCCTGCGAAACATTACTTAAACCCACAATAGTTTTGGGCGCCGGCTCAGCCAAAAGTTTAAATTCCCGTATGGCATCCAACACATTCTTGGCCTGCGGCTGGGCCACATTTACCGGCAAGACAATGGGATCGAGAAATAAATCCTCCAGAGGAAACCCCGCGTCCTGACAAGCCGCGGCGATCAATGCCGCCAGTTCCACCCGGCGCTCCTTGTCCTGCGGCACGCCCTTTTTATCTAAGGTCAAACCAATGAGCCGCGCCTTATATTTTAAAGCCATAGGCAAAAGAATGCCCAATTTTTCTTTATCCGCAGAAGCGGAATTTATTACTGCTTTTTTTGCGCAGAGCTTAAGAGCGGCCTCAATCGCTTGCGGCTTGGTGCTGTCCAGGCAAAGCGAAATTTGCACGACCTCCTGCACTGTCTCAACCAACCAGCGCATATCCGACACTTGGTCCTTGGAAATCGGTCCGCAATTTAAATCCAAAGCGTCAGCACCCGACTTAACTTGCTCTAAGGCAAGTTGCTGGATAGTCGCTTTGTCTTTGGCTTGAATGGCACGGCCTACCTCTTTGTACATTCCGTTAAGTAACTCTCCGACGATAAACACCGGCTTATCCTTCCATTAAACTGTCAATGGTTTTATGCACTTCTGAAACTGCCTGAGGATGGCGCATTACCAAAATATCTGCGCCAGCTTGCAAAAGGGCCACGGCAGTAAGATTTTCCCATAATGGCCCGCGACTTATCTCTGGCCCCCACTGGGGAAATTCCCACTCCGGCGCCCGAGCCTCTTTGGCGCGCCAACTCTCCAATCCCACAAAACAAATAAAAGGCATCGCCAGCATCTTATCGCCGGACAAAGCCGCCAAACGCGCTCTTTCCATAATCGAATAAGCATATTCCAAACCATAACCCAACGCGCCGATAGTGGGATTAATGAATATCCTTTCTGCAGGCAAGCCCATATCGGTAATCAAAATATTCAACTGCTTAGCGATATTAATATCAATTGGACTGGTAGCTATAATATTATGGCCGTCAGCCAAGGCCGCGGCAGTAAGCGTTTTATAATTTTCTTGACTGGCCTCGCCAAAAAGGCAGCGCTCCCCTTTCGCCGCTTCGCAACAGACCGGCAGCACTTGATTGTCTTTCGCGTCATCGCCGCAACCGAGAATGATTAAGGGAACCTCGGTTGCTTTTAATACCGCCCTGACCGTTTTCGCCGCAGCATCCGGGCTTTGGTTTTCTCCTTCCGGATGCGCACCCTGCAATCGTAAACAAATCAAATCCGCTTTATAATCCGCGACACATCGCTTTGCCCATTGCGCCGGGTCGTCAAGGCAATCTTTAAACGGTGCCTTAACCACTGCCGGCCAGTCCTCAGGGACAACATCCCAGACCTCCATGGCAATCACCGGACGATAAGGAATTTCTCCTTCGGAGAAAAGAAATGGTAAGGTGGTCTGTCCACCGACCTTGATGATTTTCTTCCTGCCGATTTCACCGATATTTACCGGATTCGACCAGACCTCTTTTAACTCTAAGGCCATAGCCCTGCTCCTAATTTTCCCACGGCCTTGACTGCCGCAGAATCATTGTTTAATTCGCGAAGCGATGCTCCGTTAACGCTGGCTTTAAGAATTTCCTTATCTTCGGGGATAAAAACCGAGGATTTAATTCCCAACTTTAAAGCGGTATCTTCTGAACCGTAATTATCCTGCGCGCGGTTGAACACCAAGACGAATTTATCCGTCTTTATCTGTAGATCTTTAGTCAGCGCGTAAATTCTTTCCACGGCGCGCAAACCCGCAGCCGAGCAATCACTCACCAAGACCATGCAATCTGCCCGGCGCATAGTCCGCCGGGAAAGATGCTCCATCCCCGCCTCATTATCAATTACTACATACGCGTAATTATCCGCCAATTTCTTGACGATATTCCGCAGCACATTATTAACATAGCAATAACAACCTGGCCCTTCCGGCCTACCCATTACTAACAAATCAAATCCCGCAGCCTCAGTCAGCTCCTCCTGCACCCGGTATTCTAAATAATGATCCTTACTCATCCCGCCGGGGATTTGCTGCGGGTCTTTGGCAATGGATTCAACCAACGCCCCAATACTGGTTTTTGCCTTAACCCCCAAGGCCTCGGCCAGGGTAGCGTTGGGGTCCGCATCCACAGCCAAAACCGCACCCTTCTTGTTTTTTATCAACCAATTTACCAACAAGGCGCATAAAGTCGTCTTCCCTGTTCCGCCTTTACCTGCAACTGCAATTATATAACTCATCCGTATCTGTGTTTATCTATTTTTTATCTGCGTTTATCCAGTTCTACCGACGGAAAGCGGCTTAAATCCGTATGCGGGAAGAATAGCGCTGCCACATACTCGTCCATATAATGCGGCTCAGTAGAAAGCTCAAAATAGGTAGTCTTGGCCGCAACCTCAGCGCAGAGCCCCCAAGCCTCTTTAGATAAAAGCATTTGTCGCGCCCCGCTTAAAGAACTGTTGCCGATAAAGACAAATTTCTCCCGCGGCAAATCCGGCAAGAGGCCGATATACACTGCCTTTTCCATATCCAAATAGGTCCCGAAGCCGCCGGCAATAAAAATCCGTTTTATATCCTGCCATTTTAAATGCATATGCCTTACCATGATTGCGGCTGCGGCATAAATTGCCGCCTTGGCGCGCTTTAAATTGTCAATATCCATTTCCGAGATTACAATATCGCCGGCAAAACCGTTGGCTTCCTCAGGAGAGACAACCAGCTCTTTACCGAACTCTCCCTGACGCACCAAACCGCCATCCGCCGCATTGAACTTACCGGCCTTATCAATAATGCCAAGTCGCATAAACTCGGCAAGGCAGTCAATGTAACCTGAACCGCAAATGCCCTGCGGCTTCGCATTGCCTATCGTCGAGAAATTTATATGCAGATTCTTGTCGACTGAAACCTTCTGTATCGCGCCCTTACTGGCACGCATGCCGCTTATTACGCCGCTGCCTTCAAATGCCGGGCCAGCTGAGGCAGCGCAGCCGATAAGCCAGTCTTTGTTTCCTAAAACGATTTCGCCGTTGGTACCGATATCAATTAGCAAAGAAAGCTCTGAGGAGCGCGCCATGCCGCAAGATAGAATTCCCGCAGTGATATCTCCGCCCAAATAGCTGGCCACTCCCGGCGAACAAGCCAAAATCCCATGCGGATTAATCTTTATTCCTGCTTCTGCCGCATGTATCGCCGGAAAAAAATTGGTAGTTGCCACATACGGCTCGCGCCGGATAAAGGTCGGGTCAACCTGCAGCAAAAGATGGGTCATCGTGGTGTTTCCCGCGCACAGGCAGGCGGTTACCGTATTTAAATCCACATTGTGTTCGCGCACGAGTTCCTGAATCATTGCATTCATTCCGTCCGCCACCGCGCGATGTAGCTGCTCAAGACCCTCGGATTCGCGAGCAAAGATTATCCGGGTGATAACATCGCTGCCGAAACTGGCTTGCCGATTAAATGCAGACTTGGTACCTAAGATCTCTTGGGTGTTTAAATCAATGAGCTGGCCAGAGATGGTGGTGGTGCCGATATCGAACGCGAAACCAAAGTTGCGTTGCGAGGTGTCTGTGGGTTCAAGCAATGCCACCTCAATTGCCTTATCCTTCCGCACTAAGGTCACCGTTACCTGCCAGTTTGCTTCGCGTAATAATTCTCCTAAGCGGCGGATATTGGCAAGAGTAGTTTCTAAAATCGGGGTATCGAGACTTTGCTGGATCTCGCGGTACAATCTTTCCAAATCACTCACTTTATCGTCGAGCGTAGGCGCAGGGATTTTAAGAAAAAGCTTGGTCGAAAGCGGTGCAAGAGCAAATATACCCTCTGGCAAAAATGACGGTGGTTTGTCGATGTCCGTGGCACTTCCGCCCTCGATAATTACCTCGGCATCCAGCCGGGATTCCGGCGGCACTTCCACCTCCAAATCTGACTCGGCCAGTGAGAGACAGGCCAGCAAATACCCTTTTTGCTTTTCTTCGCTGGTGAGCCGGCCGCTGCCCTGGCTAAAAATCTTACCCTTCTTCAAAATAATTTTGCATCTGCCGCAAACCCCGTCGCCGCCGCAGCTGGAATTGATATTCAACCCCAGAGAAATGGCGGCAGAAAGGATGCTGGTGCCCTTATCCACGGCAATGGTTTTATTTTGAGGTAAGAAAGTTATCTTGAACTTATCCATTTTTTGACACGGATATTCACGGATTGCGAATGGATTAGCACGGATTTATCGCCGAAGATATCCGTGCATATCCGTTATTTATCCGCGTGAATCCGTGTAGATATTTTTTCGACAGTCCAATTCACAAACTTTTCAAAAAACTAGGAATTCCCGCCGCTTCCTTAGGACCCACCAAAACCCGGCAGCCACTTTTATCTTCCAACTCCCCGCTTAGGACTGCCACATAACCGGGAATGACCAACTGGTTGTGATTTACCTTTTCTTTCACGCCTAACTTATTCAAACTGTTAGCAATACTCTCGGCAGTAAACTTCTCCGCAGCCCAAGCGGTTAAAACGGACATCCCTTCAGTATCCACGCTTACCAAGTGCGATGGAACCTTGCTGGCTTCCACCTCGGAAAGTACAGTATAAAAGGTTAGCGAAAAATTGGTAGTGACCAAGACCGGCGACTTTTCATCCGCATTTCCCACCGGATAAATCTTCGGCTCAACCTGCAAAGGCTTTTGCGGATCGGTATAGATATTCTGCCGCAAGGTCAAGAGGGCCAGGATTTTCCAGGATTCTATGGATTTTAAAATCACCACTCCCGCGTATTTGCTTACCGCAATGGCCGCGCGATTGATTTCCTGATATTCGTCGTGGTCAGCGGCCAGAGTCAGCGTCGGGAATCCTAAACTGCGCTGGTTATTTTTTAGGGCCAGACGCCGGATTTGGGTTTGGTTCCAGAGGTCTGCAACTAAAGAGTTAGAGTTGGATTTTATCTCCAAAATTTGCTCACCGACGCCGAGGTTGTTGAGTTGCGCCGCCAGCTGTGAAACCTCCTCAATGCTGGTGGCGCTGGTTACCACTGGCAGAGAGAACTCTTTGGCCACTGCCGCAACTTGCGAGAGATTGTCTTTGGTGACGCAGTAAAGGAGCGGCCGCCTTGAGGAAATCTGTTGGGCGGCCGCTCTTAAACCCACCGAATCATCACTCATCAGTACCAATCCCAATTGCGACGCCGCCGAAACTTTCTCGACTAATCCCACAAACTTCTCAACGCTGCCGGTCTGTCTAATCGCAATCAGATCAACCTTGAGCGGCTGTCCGACCCGCTCAAACTGTAAGCGGTTAATGGTCTCTAATTTTTCTTCGATCGCGGACGCCGGTTCATTATCTTCAATTAAGAAACCAATGCCGCAGGGATGAAAAAATTTTTCTTCATGGCGGAACAATACGGTTTCATTGCCGATCTCCAACTTATTTTCCCCGCTGCCAATACTTACCAAGCGAATCGGCGGCTGGGAAGCTGAATCCAAAATCCCTCTCGCCTCGTCGGTAATATAAGGACACTTATCCAGTGTAGTCTGACGCTTGGCTAGTCCCATTGCAAAGGCCAGACAAGTCGGAAACCCGCATTGTCGGCAGTTGGTCTTGGGAAGATGCTTATAGATGTCTAATCCGGAAAGTGCCACTGTTTTTTTCCTTCGTTTTTAATGTATTCATAAACCCGGCGAAAGCTAAGGCCGGAATTCCGGGCCAACCGCTTGCAATCTTCGTATTCCGGGCTTAAGGTCCTAAACAAACCATTGGAACTGCCTAACTTTACCCGGCAAGAGCCAATAGAAGTCTTTACGGTCTTGAATTGACGAATGAGTTTCTTTCTTAAGCAGGAATAATACCTTATGCCAAAAGAGGTAGTTTCCTTGAAAATGATGTTTACTACTTTATCGAAAACATTACTCGATGTCAAGACGGTTAAAAGGAATCCCGGACGGAATTTTTTCATCTGTATTGGCTGAATAAAGACCTCTAACGCTCCGGCGGCAAACAACTCCTCCTGCAAATACTCAAAGACCTGCGGGTTTAAATCATCGATATTAGTTTCAATCCCCACTACTCGGTCTTCCTCAAAATTCTCCTCTCCCTCGCCCAACATCACCCGCAATACATTACTAATCTTGCCGGGATTAAAACTTCCCGCGCCAAAACCGCACTGCTTAAGCGTGAAGGAAACCGGGCAGGCCAAAATCGAAATGGCATTTATCGTCTTTAATATGGCTGCGCCGGTGGGGGTGACCGTTTCGTAATCATAATCCACCGGCTTTAGTTCCAACCCTTTAAGCAACCGGGTGGTTGCCGGGGCCAAACGGCTGGTGACCGGCAAAGGAGAAACAAAATATTTATCGGCGCAGAAATAATTCAGCGCAATTGCGGCCCCGACAATATCCACCAGCGAATCAAGCCGGCCCAATTCCTCAAAGGAAAAATCCTTGACGCGGCAGTGGTGGGATAGGCCTTCGGCTTTGCCCAGTTCCTCATAAATCCCCATTGCTAATTTCTTGACTGCCGGTTTCAAACCGCTGCGGATGACTATCCGTCTTACCTCGCTTGATTTCCTTAAGCGTTTGTCCTTTTCCTCGACGCTAAATTTAACCGCCTTGGTATGCCCGCGCTCAACCACTGCTTTGGTAATTCGGAAACCAGAAATCTTAAGTTTGATAAGCTCCTGCTTAAGATATGTAAATGGCAGCCCGGCATCCAACATCGCCGCCAAAAACATATCTCCGCTTATCCCGCCGATACAATCAAAATAGATGATTTTCATTTCTTTTAATGCAACAACTCATAATTAAGAACACTGATGTCCGCTAATTTTATACTAATCGCCGCTAATGATTCGCGGCAATTAGTTTATTTAATTAGTGGCGATTAGCGTTTTAATCTTCTTAACGGTTAATCATTCCCGCAAAATATCCGGCGCCAAAGCCATTGTCAATATTCACCACGGCCACTCCCGGCGAGCAGCTGTTGAGCATAGTCAAAAGCGCGGACAATCCCTTGAAGCTGCTTCCATAACCACAACTGGTGGGAACCGCAATCACCGGCGCGCTGACCATTCCACTGACCATACTCGCCAGGGCCCCTTCCATTCCGGCAATTACGATTATCACCGCGGCGGCATTTAAGCGTTCTTTTTTATCCATAATACGGTGCACCCCGGCCACACCCACATCATAAAGTTTGTCAACCTTACTCCCCATAAGCGACAAGGTCACGGCCGCCTCTTCTGCCGTAGGGATATCGCTGGTGCCCGCGGTAACTATCAGCACCCGGCCTTTTTTTGCCGGCAGTTTTTCCCTGACAAAATACGCGACCTTGGCCAAAGGATTGTAACTGATTTGCGGCAGGCCCTGCTTTACTTTGATAAAGACTTTAGATTTAAGCCGGGTAAGCAAAAGCGGACCGCCGTATTTAAGGATAGCCCGGCTGATTTTGATTATCTGCTCAGGAGTTTTACTTTCGCAGTAAACTACCTCCGGGAAACCGCGACGCCTGCGACGACCAATATCCACGCAGGCGAAGGCAAGTTCTTGGTATAAACGCTTGGTCATGAAAAAAGGATAACCACCAGAAGGCACAGGATGATCACCACACTGGCAAGATAGAAGTCATTGTAGGCGAGGGCATCCCTCAATCGTTCCTTGGGAGTATAGGGGTAGGAATTATCGTCGCTGGCCACCAGCCCTTTATTGCGGATGTCCACGATTTCATTTTCTTTAAAACGCAGGAACTGGCCAGCAATACGGTAGGCCGGAATTTTCCCGGCCTCGGCGATATCAAGGATCTTTTTTTCGCTGACGCCCAAGATCTGCGCCGCCTCTCTTACCGAGATGAATTTCTCCGCCATCCTATTTTATCTTTCCCGCAGCCACCCACTCGTCAATCTTGGCACGCTCAAACTTCCAGTTGTTGCCATCTTTCATTGCCGGTATTTTCCCCGCCCCGGCCCAGTCCATAATCGTGGCGAGTTCGATCTCCAGATACCGGGAAAGCTCTTCGGCATCCAAGAAATCCTCCAACATCTGGCACTTACCCTGGAAAATAGCGCCCTCCACAACATTCAACCGGGCGGTGCGTATATTTCCGGTCATCACTGCCGTGGGCAAAAGCACCAAACGCTGCTTGGCCAGAATATCTCCCTTGACCCTGCCGGCAACAATGATATTCTCTCCTATAATATGGGCATCTACATTTGCCGTTTCTCCAAAGGTAAGGTTGCCTTTGGTCTCCAGGTTACCCTCGAATTTTCCGTTGATGCGCAGGTTGACCGGGTCCTTGAAGGAAAGCGTGCCCTGCATACTGGCATCCACATCCATCATCTTCTCTTCGTCTTTTTTCCTGTCGCGTAAACCCATAGCGCACCTCCGTCTTTAAGAACTGAATCCAAATATCAAAATCCAAATATCAAAATGACATGCCAAAATGCAAAATTTTAGAATTTTGAATTGTCATTTTGATTTTTTCAGTTTAATTTTTGATTTGGTTTTACTTATCCTCTTCTCCCTTACCCAATAATTTTTTCTCTAATGGTCTTAGGGCGATAAGCACGATAAACATTGTCACCGCCACCGTAAGGCTGGCTTCGTAAAAGCCAATTCCCGCCGCCATACCCAAACCCGAAGTGACCCACAAGCTGGCAGCAGTAGTCAACCCCCTTACTGCCTTGCCATAACGGATGATCGTGCCCGCGCACAAAAAACCAATACCAGTAACAATTCCCGCGGCAATACGCGTGGGATCAACGCGGGTTATGTCTTTGTATATATCAAAAACATACAACGATGTCAACATAAGTAAAGCCGAGCCGACGCTGACTAAGATGTGGGTGCGTAAACCCGCTCCGCGATGGCGGAGCTCCCGCTCTAAACCCACCAAGCCGCCTAAGAGAACGGCGAAAAGAATCCTGAAGATTATCTCTTTTAAATCCGGCATCATTGTAGAGCTCCTTTTCCTGCCACCATTGCGGCATTGTCCAGACAAAATTCTTTCTTCGGGCAGTAGAGTTTAATTTTATTTTTATTGGCCTCTTGAGTCAATACTTCCCGTAAGCGGGAATTGGCTGCCACCCCGCCGCCTACCAGTAAGGTCTTGACCCTTTTTTCTCTACAGGCACATATGGCTTTGCGCGCCAACTCGCCAACCACCGCCTCCTGAAACGAGGCGCAGATGTCTTCTCTTTTCACCCGGCGGCGCTCCCATTTGCCGCGCACATAATAAAGCACCGCGGTCTTTATCCCGCTGAAACTGAAATTCAAAGCACCGGAAAATGCCGCACAACTAAAGCGGACCTTTTGGGGATCACCTTTTTTTGCTAGCCGTTCAATTATGGGGCCGCCAGGATATCCTAAACCTAGAATCTTTGCTACCTTGTCAAAGGCCTCGCCCGCCGCATCATCAAAAGTATGGCCGATAAGCCTTAGCTCGCTTAAGTTCTTCAGATAATATAGGCTGGTATGACCTCCGGAGACGACCAAACCGACTGCCGGTATTTGCGGCGTTTTACCATCGAGAAAATTCGCATAAAGATGTGCCGCGACATGGTCAACTTCTTTAACCGGAATTCCCAGCGCTAAGCTCAAGGCGCGGGCAAAGGAAATCCCCACCAACAAAGAACCAATGAGTCCTGGATTGGTGGTAACGCAAATAAGCCCGAGGTCTTGCAAAGAACAGCCGGCGTCATTAAGTGCCCTGCGGGTTACTACGGCAATAGTCTCGATATGGCTGCGCGAGGCAATCTCCGGAATCACCCCGCCGTATTGGCGATGCAGCTTAAGACTGCTGGCCACAATATTGGAAAGGACCTTACGGCCGTCTTTTACCACCGCCGCCGCAGTCTCATCGCAGGATGTCTCTATCCCGAGCACCAACATTGTCGTTGAAATTAAAATTCCTTCTGACACTAATGACCGCTAATTCAGAAAACTAATT
>JBMONJ010000063.1:0-1768 GCA_049324655.1 Candidatus Omnitrophota bacterium
TCGCAGTCCCTGCTTTATCATATCTTCAACCGCGGCAATGGCCGCAGCGAAATCTTTCATGCCCCCGACGACTATCGCCAATTTATAAAAATCCTCTGCGATTATCGCGAAAAAAATAATCTGCGCGTTTATCATTGGGTGCTGATGCCCAATCATTACCATTTGCTTTTGGAATTAGACCAGCCGCCCAAGCTTTCCGCGATTATGGCCGGCATTGGCCGCTCCTATGTTCATTATCATCACCGCGTTCACAAATCCGCCGGCCACCTCTGGCAGGGCAGGTTTAAATGCCAGCCCGTCGAGAAGGAGAGATATCTTTTCGGCTGCGGAAGATACATTGAAAGGAATCCGGTAAAGACGGGGATGTGCGCGAGGGCAGAGGAATATCCCTGCAGCAGCGCGGCTTTTTATGTCTTTGGCAAATCCGACGGTCTGACCACGGAGAATCCGCTGTTTGCCTCTTTCGCGCCGGAAGAAGCGGCAAGGCGGCAAAAATACCGCGAGTATCTGACTGATTTTAACGCCGAAGAGGAATTTTCTTTTGACCGCTTGGAATCGCCGGTTGGGGGAATGGAGTTTTTGCGCCGGCTGGTAAAGGAAAAGGGATTGTTGGTGCGCAAAAGAAAGGGAAAAGCAAGAAGCGCCGCAAGAAAGAAATAGGAGTTAAGTCTTTGTAAACAATTGAGTTGGGTAAAGCGTCTACAATATGTGATTTTTTATCAGCAGGACGAATTTGTTTTTGCATAGCGGGTATACTTACTTTTGGGGCTATTACCCCAAAGCCGGGATTCTCTATATATTCTTTGTAATATTTTTTGTTTGGATATTCTTGAGAGTTGTTGCTTTGTTGTATTTTGGCTTACGGGAGGGGCTAAAAAGTGCCCAATATATACAAGTTAATAGAATTAAATATGTCCTTGCAGGTTTTGCTATAGCCACGACTAGCATTATAGATTATGTGCAGAATTACGGAATTGAGATATATCCTTGGGGTTATCTATCTGCGCTTGGATGGTTGATATGCATGGGGTTGGCTAGCTTTAGATACCGCCTCATGGACATCGGTATTGCCCTCACCCGCGCAGGGATATTCGCGGTGGTTTATTTCCCCGTGGTTTTTATCCCCTTCTGGATTGCGCCTAAGTTCATTCATACCTCTCTTTGGTGGATTCCCACTCTGCTTATGGGAGTTTTGGCTACCGCGGGTGTCTTTACTTACAACAAATTACGCCAACGCGCCGAAGACATCATTCTCAAAGACCAGCGCCGCTATCAACAGGTCCTTCGCGACCTGTCCAAAAGCATCGTGCGCATCCGCAACTTAGACCAGCTCTTCGACATCATCACTCATCAGGTAGTCTACTCGGTAAAAGTTTCCTACGCGGCGATGTATTGCAAGGACAGCCAGGATAGCGGCTTCATCCTCAAATCAGATTATTACAATCATAAACTTCTCTCACCGCCTGCCTTGCCCAAGGAGTTGTCATTTTCCAATCCCTTTATAGCTTATCTGGAAAATGCAGAAAGGCCCATCATTGTCGAGGAGGAGAAGTTCAAGCTGAATCATTCTTTTTACAACCTTGAGGCCGGCCTGATTATTCCCTGCATCACGAAGGCCGGCCTCACCGCCATCATTTTCTTAGGCAACAAGCCTGACAACCAGCTCTATACCGAAGACGACATTCTAACCTTTGACACCTTGGCAGCCCAGACCGCCTTAGCCATTGAGAACTGTCAGTTTGCCCAAGAGTTAGCGGACAAAGAGCGC
>JBMONJ010000064.1:0-1765 GCA_049324655.1 Candidatus Omnitrophota bacterium
CTCGCCGTTGCAGCAGCAAAATAGCTCGCAATCAATTCTTTTGGATAAATAGTCCTTAACCGAATCTCTTATCTGTTTCTCGTCGTCAACCACCAATATCTTAGGCTTTGGCATTTTTCTTAATCTCCCAGACCATTTCCGTTACCGCCTCTTCCAATTCTTCGTTCATAAAAGGCTTGGCGATAAATTTATCCGCGCCCAAATCTTTGGCCCGCTCTCTGGTTTTCTCGTCGTCCACAACGCTGACCATAATCACCTTGATATCTTTGCTAATCTCTTTTATCTTCATCAAGGTCTCAAGGCCGGTCATACCTAACATCTTTATATCCAAAAAAACAATCTTGGGCTTTTCTTTTCTTACCAATTGCAGGGCGTCGCGGCCGTTGGTTGCCGTGAATACGGTAAAGCCGGTTAAGCTAAACTGCTTTTGCAGCAGGAAACATAAACCCGGCTCGTCGTCAACCACCAAAAGTTTTATCATTAAAACCCGACCAATTCGCAGGTCGCCTCTCTGAGTTTGTCCATGAAAATCTTTAAGCTATGCGTGCAATCTATTATTTTATACAGATTATCAATGGATACTGGCTGCGGCCCGGCCGGGTCAACGCTGTCGCCGGCGATAAGGTTGATTCTAAAGACATCGTTGCCGATATAATGCTTGAGCATTTCTCGAATAATGGGATGCAAGGTAATATTCTCAATGCGGTATTGCTTAAATAAATCGCCGTCCAGAACTCCCTGATGCGGATAAAGCACGCAGTCCAAGGTCTGTTTTATTTTCTGGGTAAATTTTAAGATACCCTTAGCTACCTCGACCGGCATTGGCTCTCCTATCAGCACATAATAATTGCTCATCAGGTTAATAACCGAGACGGCATTGCCTATATGCTGATAGATAAACCGCCAAGTGTCCGGCGGCACTAAGATGTTCTCGGTTTTTATCTGCTGATATAATTTTTCTTCCTGCTCTAAAGGATTAGCCATCTTTTATGACCTTTGAATATTCTCTGCCAAATTCTTAGCCTCCATAACCACCTTATCCAAATCTTCCAACTCCAAGGGCTTGGTAATATAATGCAGGGCGCCTAATTTCCGGGCCGCCTCGACTTTGTCTTTGTCGGTAATCCGGGTAAGCATAATACAGACTGCCTGCTTATCAATTTCCTTAATTCTTTTCAGGGTCTCTACCCCGTCAATGGGCGAATACGGCATATGCACATCTAACAAAACTATCTGGGGATGCTCTTTGTTAAAAATATCCACTGCCGTAACTCCATCCGTGGCGGAGAAAGTTAGAAATCCTTTGCGGGCATAAATCTTGGCGATGAACTCAACGATGCCTTGCTCGTCGTCAACGGTTAAAAGTTTTATCTGGCTCATTTAATCAGCCTCCCAACTTGGTATCCGATATCCCTCCAGCTAACAATATTAAATGAGGTCCTTTCTTGATTTTCATTTCCTCCGTAAATTAACATCCGGGACAACACGCTCTTGCCCATAACTTTCTTTAGATAATCTAATCCTTTAAACCAATCGCTATTAACGGTCTGGCCGGCTTTTATCTCCACAGCCATTACCCGGCGCCCGCGTTCTATGATTAAATCAACTTCATTGCCAATATTATCCCGGAAAAAATAAAGCGGAGCGTTTTTGCCTTGGGACCAAAAAATCTTCAAGACCTCTGTTAAAACCAAATTCTCAAATAAATTCCCTTGCAAAGGGTCGCGCTCCAGGTATCGCGCGTTTTCTAACCCCAAAAGATACG
>JBMONJ010000065.1:0-1752 GCA_049324655.1 Candidatus Omnitrophota bacterium
GACTACCCCCAGCGTCTTGGCGCCCACGGATTCTAACTGAATCTTGGCGCGCAAAAGCGCGCTGCGCGCGGTGCGGCCCATCTCATAAACCAAGACCACCCCGTCCACCTTGGGCGCGAGTATTGCCGCATCGGTAATGGATAAAACCGGCGGGGCATCCAAGAGAACCACATCAAACCTTTCCTTAGCCTCTTTGATAACCCGGTTGATTTCCGGAGAGCTTAAAATTTCCGAGGGATTGGAGGCGATATGGCCGCTGGTGATGATATGCAGATTATCAAGGCCGGGATATTTAAGCGCCGCGTCAAAACCTAACTTGCCCATCATAATATCCACCAGACCATGCAAGGCCGCGGTCAGGCGCTCTTCGCCGACGACAATCTCATACAACCCCTTTTCGCGCTCAATACCCAACAGCTTATTAAGCGAAGGTCTTCTTAGGTCCGCGTCAATGACTAAGGTCTTAATTCCCATCTGAGAGAGACTTATGGCGAGGTTTAGAACTATGGTAGTTTTGCCTTCACGCGGCCCGGCGCTGGTAAAAAGCAGAACCTTCTTTCCCTCGCTGATTTTTAAATTGGTGCGCAAAATCCGGAATGCCTCAGCCATCTGGGACATTGGCTTAAGATGCACAATGACTCCGACTTTGGATAAATCATCTTCCTTTTCTTTCTCCGGATGCTTGGCTATAAACTTGTCCAGCCAGCCCTTGCGCTGCCGGCTTTCGGATTTCACCGACGGCACTACTGCCAAAACCGGCAGCTTTAAAACATTCTCCACATCCTCGATAGTGCCAATAGAGGTATCCAAGCTTTCTGCTAAAAATGCCAGCACCAGACTGGTAATAATGCCGATGATGCTTCCCACCACCAGAGTAAATTTTTTATTCGGCCTTATCGGCACCTTGGGTTCAATAGCCGGATTTACTATTGAGGCCATTGAAACCTGCGACCCCTCGGAAATCCTCGCCTCTTCAAACCGCTGGCGCAGCATCTTGTATAATTGCTCGTGAGTTTCTACATCGCGGTTTAAGCGGGCGAATTCCAACTCGGAAGCGGGAAGCTGCTTAAGCTTATTCTGCACTTCCTGTATCTGCTCTTTAAGCCGAATAGCATCCGGATGTTTCTCCGTAGCCCGTGCCAAGAGGTCAGACAATTTGGACTGTAATTCAGCGAGATTTTGTGTTAAAGCCACGGCCACGCCGCTGACCACTTCCCTGGCTTTGAACTTGGCCATTTTATCTTCGGCAGTCTTAAGGCGCTCTTCGACTTGAACTAATTGCTTCTCGATAAATTCCCGGCGTTGCTTGGCCTCTAAATTTCCGCGCTTAAAATTTTCTTCCACATAAACCTTGGTGATAGTATTTACTATATCTCTGGCTTTCTGCGGGTCGCTTAAGGTAAACATAATCCTTATGATTTCCGCTTCGGGAACTTTTTCCGTGGAGAGGCCTGCGGATAGTTCAGCGACCAGATTCTCTACTTCTTCGCGCGTGGACTGCGGGCCGATTATCTTAAGACGCCGGGCCGCCTCTTCAATAACCGGCGTGCTGGTAATAATCTTCTCTTCGGCAGAAAGGATATCTCCGTAGGGTCCGTAGAATTGCTCGGTCAGGGCAGCCAAGGCCGTGGTGCGGTTTTGCACCCTCACCGTGGCCGTCGCCATATACACCGGCGTCTGCAGATTGTTGTATACGGCAGTGGCAACCACCACGGAAATAAAGGCAAAGAGTATTATATATCTTCTTTTTTT
>JBMONJ010000066.1:0-13888 GCA_049324655.1 Candidatus Omnitrophota bacterium
ATCTCTTGGACAACGCGGTGAAATACACTCCGGAAAAGGGCAGCATAAGAATAAGCGCGGCGGTCAAGGACGGCTATGTCCAGATAGATATCTGCGATACCGGCGTAGGCATTCCCGAAAAGGACCTGGCGCGCATCTTCGAAAGGTTTTACCGGGTTGACAAGGGTCGTTCCCGCGAGTTAGGCGGCACCGGCCTGGGTCTCTCCATTGTAAAGCACATCGTGCTCGCCCACGGAGGCGAGGTCCGGGTTGAGTCAGTCCTGGGCCAAGGCTCCACCTTTAGCTTCACCATCCCCAAGGCCTAACTTAAATAAGTTCACATCAAATTCACATCTCCTTCATAATCCTGTAACTTCCCCATTCTATACTTTGGCGTAATCAAGAGGCGCGAGACGAAGGAAGTCGAGGCGAACCTGCGCCGGATAAGAAAGCGGTGCGACAGTAATTAAAGAAAGGGGGAGGGAATGAGAAGGTTTTTAACTGCAATTGTATTGGGCGGATTGATTTCGCTGGGCTCGGGAATAGGTTATACTTATGCCGGCGAAATAGATGTCTTGCTTTCGAAATTAGTGGAGAAGGGCATTCTGAGCGCCTCAGAGGCTCAGGAGATAAGAACCGAAACTAATGAAGAAGTCGCCAGGATAGAAAAACAGAAAGATTCTTTACCCGACTGGGTGAAAAACACCAAACTAAAAGGGGACTTACGACTGCGATTCCAGAATAAGACCGAGAAGACCACCGGTGACAATGTAAAGGACACGACTGTCGGCCGCATCCGGATGCGTCTGGGCTTGGAGACCAAAATAAACGATAAGCTACTGGCCGGAATTGGCATTGCCTCTGGAAGTGGAGACCCGCGTTCTACTAACATGACCTTTGGCGACTACGATACCAAGAAGACTATTGTCTTGGATTACGGTTATGCCAAATACAGCCCGTTTGCCTGGGGAAATTTCGTTGGCGGAAAAATGCTTCTACCTGACGCGCTTTGGGAGCCGACAGACCTTATCTGGGATACGGATATCACGCCTGAAGGCGCGAGGTTCCAGTTTAACAAGAGCTTGGGCGCCAAGACCACCGGCTTTATGAATGTCGGCGCCTTAATCGTCGACGACGACACCAGCACCGATGCTGACGGCCCAATGGCGTACCTTGCTCAGGTGGGCGCCAAATATAAGGTAAACGATAATATTTCCTTAAAAGGCGCGGTTTCCTATCAGGACTTCAGCAATACCAAGGGACATACGAGCAGCCAATATTCCGGCGCCAGCAACACCGGCAACACCGCTGCCGGCAGCTCGACATATACCTACAATTACGAGATGTTCAATCCGGCCCTGGAAGTCTCCGTCAAAGAGCCCTTTAAGGCCTTAGGCTTGAAGGTCGAGATGTTGAAGCTAATGGGCGAATATGTGAATAACCTGGATATCTCTTCGAAAAAAGGCCGCACCGGTTTTTCCTGCGGCCTGAAGATGGGCAAGGAAAAGGTGGAGAAGTTCGGCGACTGGCAGTTTAAATACATCTTCGCGATGTTGGGAAAAGACGCGGTGCTGGATGTGCTGCCTGATTCAGACCGTTACGGCGGAAAGACCGCGATGAGGAGCCACGAGGCGGAGTTGACCTTTGGCTTGAGCAAGAATACCTACTTGGGCGTGGATGTCTACCGTTCTTGGAGGACATTTAATCCCAAGCAGCCGGAGACGCTGGTGCAGGTGGATTGGAATATGAAGTTTTAAATCCGGTTTAAAAGGGAGGGTTACAAAATGAGAAAGACCACTTTAACAGTATCTATATTGACGGCGCTGGCCATAGGTTCAATGGTAGGTATGGCCTCAGCGGCAAAACTGCTTTTGATAAATGGCGCCGGGGCAACCTTTCCTTATCCTTTGTATTCGAAATGGTTTTATGAGTATGCCAAGGTTGACCCTACGGTGAATTTTAACTATCAGTCTATCGGCTCCGGAGGAGGGATAAGGCAGATTACAGCCGGGACCGTGGATTTTGGCGCCAGTGACGGAGCCTTGACCGATGAACAGCTGAAAAAGGCGCCCGCAGAGTTGCTGCATATACCTATGACTGCCGGGGCAGTAGTCGTTACCTATAATTTGCCTTCGGTAGGCGAGAGATTAAGGTTTGGCCCGGAGGTGGTGGCGGATATCCTTTTGGGGGAAATTAAAAAATGGAATGACCCGAGAATAGCTAAAGATAACCCGCAGATAAACCTTCCCGCAGAGAATATTATTGTCGTCCATCGTTCGGACGGAAGCGGAACCACTAATATATTTACTGACTATCTTTGTTCGGTGTCGGGGGTCTGGCAGAAGGACATCGGCAAAGGCACCTCGGTCAATTGGCCCGTCGGTTTGGGCGGAAAAGGAAATGAAGGGGTGGCCGGTTTGGTCAAACAGACGCCCGGAGCCATTGGGTATGTGGAGTTGGCTTACGCGGTTAAGAATAATCTGCCCTACGCGGATATAAAGAATAAATCGGGGAATTTTATAACTCCCAGCATTGAAAGCACTACCGCGGCGGTAAACGGCAAGGTAAATTCTATGCCCGACGATTTCCGGGTTTCTTTGGTAAACCCCGACGGTGCGGATGCCTATCCTATCTCGGGCTTTACTTGGATTTTAGTCTATAAACATCAGACCGATAAAATAAAAGGAGAAAAGATAGTAAGCTTCCTCAACTGGGCTATAACCCACGGGCAGTCTTATGCCCCGGATTTGCTATACTCGCCTCTTCCGCAGGACATGGTTAAGAAAATAAAAGCCAGGTTGGATGAGATAACTTTTAATGAGGGTTAATCTTGCGGATGCGGCGTTCAGAAGGGCGACCACAATAGCGGCCCTGTCGGTGGTCGCCCTGACTTTATTTCTGGCGTGCCAGATGGCAATGCATGCCCTTCCGGCAATCCGGAGGTTTGGCGTGCACTTTTTGTTTTCCAACACTTGGGATCCGGTTCAGGAGGATTTTGGCGCCCTGTCGTTTATTTATGGAACAGTTGTATCTTCAATATTGGCCCTTTTAATTGCGGTACCGATCTCGCTGGGGATAGCGGTTTATTTAGCACAGCTGGCACCTCAATTTATTAGGCAGCCATTAAGTTTCTTGATAGAGCTGTTGGCCGCCATACCCAGCGTCATATACGGATTATGGGGGATATTTGGTTTGGCGCCATTTCTAAGAGGGTACCTCCAGCCATTTTTGTCCCAATTTTTCGGTTTCTTACCTATATTCAGCGGGCAATTTTACGGCCTGGGTATGTTTACGGCAGGCATTATCCTGAGCATTATGATTATTCCTACGATTTCTTCCGTGTCGCGGGAAGTTTTTGCCGCGGTGCCTTCTGCCCAGCGCGAAGCTGCCTTGGCATTGGGCGCTACCTCGTGGGAAACTATCCGACTGGCAGTATTAGGATATGGCCGCGGTGGCGTGATGGCTGCGGTAATATTGGGTTTCAGCAGGGCACTGGGGGAGACCATGGCAGTTACTATGGTTATAGGAAATCGGCCGGAAATTTCCGCTTCCCTGTTTGCTCCCGCTTACACCATGGCTTCGGTGATTGCCAATGAATTCACAGAGGCAACCAGCGCACTGTATCTATCGGCGCTCATTGAAATCGGATTGGTACTATTCCTGGTCACCTTGGTTTTTAACATCGCAGCGCGGATGCTCGTATGGAAGATTTCAGGCAGGGTTAAGGGGGCAGTTTTAGAATGAATATTTACCTAAGAAGAAAAGTTCTCGATAAATTGCTGCGCGGCGTAACCTTTCTTTGCGCCTTTCTGGCGTTGGTGCCGCTAATCAGTATTTTCGGATATCTTCTTTCAAAAGGGATTACCAGCTTGAATCTCGGTTTCTTTATTCATTTGCCTAAGCCCGTGGGGGAGGTCGGCGGAGGCATGGCCAATGCCATAGTGGGTAGCCTGATTCTGATAGGCCTTTCTTGTTTATGGGCGGTACCGATTGGCATTTGGGGCGGAGTATACTTGGCGGAATTCGGGAATAATAAATTGGGCGCCGTAGTAAGACTTATAGTCGAGGTTCTAAGCGGAGTCCCCTCGATAGTGGTGGGGATATTTGCCTATTTGTTGTTGGTGGTGCCGATGAAGAGTTTCTCCGCCATAGGCGGCGCTTTCGCGTTGGGTATAATTATGATACCGACGGTAATACGCACCACAGAAGAAATGCTGCTTTTGGTGCCTAGGGCAGTGCGTGAGGCCGCATTGGCTTTGGGCATCAGACAATTCAAGGCGATGACCAGCATAATATTAAGGACCGCTATGCCCGGAATACTTACGGGAATTCTGTTGGCCATAGCGCGCATTGCCGGTGAGACGGCACCGTTGCTTTTTACCGTCTTGGGCAACCAGTTCTGGCAGCAGGGCCTGCGCCAACCCGTCGCCGCCCTGCCTTTGCAGATATTCGCCTACGCGATTTCTCCTTTTGAGGACTGGCACCGCCAGGCTTGGGCGGGGGCGCTGGTTTTGATAAGTATGGTATTTTTGATGAGTCTGATTAGCCGTCTGGCGATTCATTCGCGGTACAAATTAAAATAGATGGAAGAAGCAGTTAAAGTCGAAAATTTATACGCCTATTTCGGCAGGGCCCTGGTACTGAAAGGTCTCAATGCCTCCATTAAGGAAAAAATGGTAACGGCTATTATTGGGCCCTCGGGTTGCGGCAAGTCCACATTTATTCGCTGCCTAAATCGGTTACACGAAGTGGCGCCAACGGCGAGGGTATCGGGGAGGGTATTATTGGAGGGCAAAGATATTTATGCCAAAGATGTTGACCCTATGGATATAAGGCTTAAGGTGGGTATGGTATTCCAGAAGCCTAATCCCTTCCCGACGCTTTCTATATACGATAATGTCGCCGCGGGACTGAAATTAAACGGCATAACGAAAGGCGATCACCTTGATGCGATTGTCGAGCAGGCCTTAAGAATGTCAGCTTTGTGGGGCGAGGTCAAGGATAAACTTAATGCCTCTGGAGTGAGTCTTTCCGGCGGCCAACAGCAGCGATTGTGTATTGCCAGGGCCTTGGCGGTTAAGCCCCAGGTAATTCTGTTTGATGAGCCTTGTTCGGCCCTGGACCCGATCTCTACGGCAAAAATAGAAGAGCTCATATTCCAATTAAAACAAAATTATACCATTGTGATTGTAACCCACAATATGCAGCAGGCGGCCCGGGTTTCCGAATATACCGGATTCTTTCTGTTGGGGGAATTAATTGAATTCGGCAGGACCGAGCAGATATTCACCGCACCCAGAGACAAGCGGACCGAAGACTATATTACCGGGAGGTTTGGATAAATTTGAGCGAGTAAGCAGAGGCCGGCCGTTTTAGGCGTTTACTTCTTAACCAACCTATAATATAATATACTCGTTTTTTGACGGGTTAGGTTGTGGATTAAACCAGGGGGGAGTAATGCGTAAAGCGGTGTTTATGGCTTTGCAGGTCTTGGCAATAATTTCTGTAGCAGTGTTTTCATCTGCTGCAGCGACTTCGCTGCAGATAAAAGGCTCGGACACGATGGTGAACCTCGGCCAGCGCTGGGCCGAGGAATTCAGTAAGAACCATCCCGGCACCAATGTCTCAGTAACCGGCGGCGGCTCGGGCACCGGGATCGCTGCTTTGATTAACGGCACCTGCGATATTGCCGAATCTTCCCGGGCGATGAAAGATAAGGAGCTTAAATTAGCGCAGTCCAAGGGAATCACGCCAAAGGAAAATATCGTGGGCTTAGACGGTATAGCCGTGGTGGTGCATCCGTCAAATCCCCTAAAGAATTTGACCATTGACCAGTTGCGCGATATTTTTATGGGTAAGATAAAAAACTGGAAGGAGTTAGGCGGCGCTGATAAATCCATCGTGAACCTTTCCCGCGAGGTCAACTCCGGCACCCATGTGTTTTTTAAAGAGCATATTTTACGCCGTGGCATTGAGAAAGGTCCGGAGGAATTTGCTCCCGAGGCCTTGTTAATGTCTTCCAGTCAGGCCATTGCCGACGAGGTGGCGCAAAATCCCAATGCCATTGGTTATTACGGAATGGGTTATATCAGTCCGCAGCAAAAGGTGATTGCTGTGGCCAAGGATGCCGGCTCTCCTCATTATGAGCCGACTATAGAGAATGTCCTAAGCGGAAAATACCCGGTTTCTCGTCCGTTGTATATGTATACCAAAAGCGAGCCGGCGGGCGCGGTGAAGGAATTTATGGATTTTGTTTTTTCCCCGCGTGGGCAGGAGATTGTGAAAGAGACGGATTTTGTGCCGGTGAAGTGAAGCATCTTAAAGTTAGTGTGAGCATTGGGGGTGAGTTGTGAGTAATGGGTCGGGTAGTGAGGGTGAGGGTGGGTTTTATCTTAACCCATCCCCACCCAAATCCATAGATATTTATTTAAGTTTTTGATATGAGATTAAGAAGTATAAAAGAATCTATTATTGAAGGCTTAATCTTCTTAAGCGGCATTATCTCGATAATCTTTGTCGGGATGATTTTTATTTTTCTCTTTAAAGAAAGCCTCGCTTTCTTTAAGCAAATTCCGCTCAAGGATTTTATCTTAGGCCGCTACTGGTATCCGATTTCCGACCCGCCTAAATTCGGAATCCTGCCGCTAATCTTAGGTTCCATATTGGTTACCTTTGGCGCGATTGTACTGGCCGTGCCGCTGGGCGTGGCCGCGGCGTTTTATATTTCAGAAGTCGCGCCGCAAAGGATAAAGGATTTCTTAAAGGCCGGAGTGGAGATGCTAGCGGCAATTCCGTCGGTAGTTATTGGTTTTGTGGGAATGGTTACCTTGGTGCCGCTGGTAAAAAAACTTTTTCATCTACCCACGGGGCTTACCGCCTTTTCCGGCTCGATTATGCTCGCGTTTATGGCTATGCCCACGATAATCAGTATTTCTGAAGACGCGATTAATGCCGTGCCCCGGCAATATAAAGAAGGCGCCCTGGCCTTGGGAGCGACAGCTTGGCAGACGATGTACCGGGTAACTATTTACGCGGCCTTGCCGGGAATTATTGCCGCCTCGATGTTGGGAATCGGACGGGTGATTGGCGAGACGATGGCGGTGATGATGATTACCGGCAATGCCGCAGTCATCCCGCATACTTTTTTACAGCCGGTGCGCACCTTAACCGCCACTATCGCCGCGGAAATGGGCGAGACCGTCTATGGCAGCGAGCATTATTTTTCCTTGTTCGCCATCGGCGTGGTCTTGTTTTTAATTACCTTTGTAATTAATATTACTGCGGATGTGTTCTTGCATAAGAAAAAGAAGTAATATCAAGTTGTCGGTTGATAATGTCAAATAAATGTCAAATATCCAAGCTCAAATTGGAAATTGGGAATTGGAGATTTATTTGTCATTAGATATTGGTCATTGGGATTTCTAAAGATTGTTTAAAGATTGTTAAGATGAAGTCTGTCCTCAAACAAAAGATCGCTTTTACGATTTTATTCCTCGCCACCATTTTGGTCATTGTGCCGGTGGCGCTGATTTTGTTTATGATTTTAAAGGAAGGCGCGTCAGCCTTGAGTTGGAAATTCATTTTCACCATGCCGGCTAGGGGTATGAAGGAGGGCGGGATATTCCCGGCCATCGTCGGCACTTTTTATCTGGTGATTGGCGCGACCGTAGTCTCACTTCCGCTGGGCGTTTTGGCCGCGATTTACTTAAGCGAATATTCAAGAGATAACTTTTTGACTCGCCTGATAAATTTGGCCATTGTCAACTTGGCCGGCGTGCCATCCGTGGTTTACGGGTTGTTCGGTTTAAGTTTGTTTGTGACTTATTGTCGGTTCGGGGTTTCAATTCTCTCCGGCGCCTTGACCTTGGCCATAATGAATTTGCCGGTAATTATTGCTGCTTCGCGCGAGGCCTTCCAAGGCGTGCCGTATTCATTTCGCGAGGTAAGTTTATCGCTGGGCGCCAGCAAGTGGCAGACCATTCGTTACAGTGTTTTGCCTTTTGCCCTGCCGGGAATTCTTACCGGCGCGATTTTGAGCCTGGCGCGCGCTGCCGGAGAAACTGCGCCGATATTATTTACCGTGGCTGCATTTTATCTTCCGCAATTGCCGCGTTCCATTTTTGATCAGGCTATGGCCTTGCCGTATCATTTGTTTGTTATCTCCACGCAAATCCCCAATATCCGTCTTGATTACCGCTATGGCACGGCTTTGGTTTTGGTGTTAATTGTTTTCTCGATGAATATTTTCGCGGTGGTCATCCGCTCGCAGTTCAGAAAGAAGAAAAAATGGTAGGGCCTGCAGAAAATATCAAGACTTCCTGCCACGACCTCAATATTTGGTTCGGTAGTATCCACGCCGTGAAATCGCTTAACCTTAAGGTACGTGCCAATGAGATCTTGGGCGCGATCGGTCCGGCCAACAGCGGCAAGACTTCATTCTTAAGATCGTTAAACCGGCTTAATGATTTAAATCCGCATTTTCGTTTTTCCGGAGAGATTTTTTTAGACGGGCAGAGCTTAAGCCGTCTGCATCCTAACGAGCTGCGCCGTCGGGTGGGAATGGTCTTTGCCCTGCCTATGCCTTTGCCGTTAAGTATTTTTGACAACATTGCCTACGGCCCGCGGATGCATGGGATAACCGATAAGCGGCGGCTCGCAGAGCTCGTCGCGCGCAGTTTAAGAATTGCCTTCTTGTGGGATGAGGTTAAAGACCGGCTTAGCACTTCGGCCATGAAACTTTCCGGCGGACAGCAGCAGCGCTTGTGCATTGCCCGCACCTTGGCGGTTGAGCCGGAGGTGATTCTTTTTGACGAGCCTTGTTCGGGCTTAGACCCCATTTCCACGGCCAAAGTAGAAGAGACAATGTTAAAGCTTAAAGAAAATTACACCGTTGTCCTGGTAACCAATAATGTCAAGCAGGCCGCGCGGGTCGCGGACCGCACTGCTTTTTTTCTGATGGGCGAGTTGGTGGAATTGGATGCCACGGAGAAGATTTTTACTGCGCCGGCGGATAAACGGACGGAAGATTATATTGTGGGACGTTTTGGATGATTAAGATAAAGATCGAAAACCTCAATCTCTGGTACGGCGATTTTCAGGCGCTGATAAATATCAATGCAGCCGTCGAGGAAAAATGTATCACTTCCATCATCGGGCCTTCGGGCTGCGGCAAGTCCACGCTCTTGCGGGTGTTTAACCGGATGAATGATTTGATTGAAGGGGTAAGGATTCAAGGCCGGATATATATTGACGGAGAAGACATCTTAAGCCCCAAGACCGATTCGGTGACTTTAAGAAAAAAGGTGGGGATGGTTTTTCAGCGGCCCAATCCTTTTCCTTTAACGATATGTGAGAATATCGCCTTTGGGCTAAAGGTTCACGGTATTAAAAAGCGCGATGTGCTTGAGGAGGCAATAGAGGGGAGCTTAAAGGCTGTGCTTTTGTGGGATGAACTTAAGGACAAGCTGAATAATTCCGCCTTGAATTTATCGTTAGAGCAGAAGCAACGCTTGTGCATTGCCCGGCTGGTGGCAGTAAAGCCGCAGGTATTGTTAATGGATGAGCCCTGCTCGGCGCTGGACCCGCTGGCGACCTTGAAGATAGAAGAGCTGATGCAGGTATTAAAAAAGGATTACACTATTCTTATCGTGACCCACAATATGCAGCAGGCCGCGCGGATATCCGACGATACCGGCTTTATGCTATTGGGTGAATTGTTAGAGTTTGGCCGCACCGAAGACATCTTTACGCGGCCGAAGGATAAGCGGACCGAGGAATATATAACTGGGAGATACGGTTAGGATTTGATTCGGAATATGAGATGTGAGGGTGGGTTGTGAGTTGTGGGTCGAGTTGTGTGTTGTGGGGATGGGGGAAAATAAAAGCCTCACCCCCACCCTCACAACCCGACTCACTATCCACAACTCATCCTCAACTCCACAACAATTATGAATTTCAAGATTTCCTGAAAGGAGAGCGATATGGAGCGTTTTTTTGACGAGGAGCTGACGCAGCTGCGCAATGACATTCTAAAAATGGCGATTATGGCGCAGGAGGCGATCTTCAATTCAATTGAGGCTTTAAAAAACCGCGACCGCAAGATGGCCGATGCGGTAATCGAGAATGACCGCGAGGTTGATGAGCTGGAGCTGGCCGTTGACGAGAAATGCATTGACCTCATTGCCCGACATCAGCCGATGGCTAAGGATTTGCGGTTTATTGCCACGGGCTTAAAGATCAATGCGGAATTGGAAAGGATCGCGGATATTGCCGTGGACATTAGTCAGCGGGTTTTGGAAATAGTGGATAAGCCGCTTTTAAAGCCGCTGGTGGATATACCCAAGCTTACCGCCGTGGCCAAGGATATGGTTAAAGACGCCATTGATTCTTTTGTCAAGGCAGACAGCGAGCTGGCGCGTCGCGTGCTTTTGTCCGACTCTATTGCGGATAGTTTAAGAAATGAAATTCAGCAGGAGCTGATTGAGGAATATATGATGAAGGACGGCGCAACCAGTCCGCGGGCAGTGCAGCTTCTTTTGATTGCCCGGTTCTTGGAACGGATCTGCGACCACGCGACCAATATCGCCGAAGATGTGATTTATATGGTCAAGGCCGAGGTGGTGAAGCATCACCCTGAAAAGCTAAAAGAATGAGAACGCGAATTACCGCTAATTTAAAACACTAATGTCCGCTAATTGGTGGTAATTAGTTTTTTTGATTCGCGGTAATTAGTGTTTATCCCAAGAATGCCTCAATACTACGGATTTGGCAGGAACGAACCTGCTCGGCAAAGGGCGGGGGAATGGTGTCAGAGAGAATTTCCTGCGGCTGGCCGTCTTTATCTTTAAAGGTAATTCGTTTTACGCCTGTCCCATTTTTTCCAAAGGTATCTTTCCGTTTTGGGTTATGGTAAATGACCCGCACTTCCTTTAAGAAATTAAAACTGTAAGTTTTTTCCTCAGCGGTAAATAACCAGCCGGGAAGGGAAGGTTTGAGGTTTAGGCAAAGGCGGCCTTTTTCGTTTAACGAAAAAGGCCGCCTTCCCACATTCATCACTATCCACATATTGATAAGTTCGACAGTAGAGCCGGAAAGCCGCGCCACATAGCCGTTGCCGTGTAGGTCATTGTTCGGATAGGCAGAGCTGACCAGAAAAGAAGAGTTCTCTAAAATGCTTCTTCCGTAAGTTGCGGGATTTTGAAAGGGGATAAGCGCGTTCTTAAAATCCGCAAAGAATTCCGCGTAAAGTCCTTTTTTCAAAAGCTCCAAAAGATATTTGTATTCCATATGCAGCCAGACTGATTCATTCTCTAACCAGCCGGGCGTAAATACCCGGCAGCGTCCGATTTCCAAGGGCATTGCTTTTAAAGGCGCGCAGACCTTATACATCTTAAGTTTCTTGTCGAAAAGCAGACTTTTCTTGGTTGCCGTGTAAAGTGCCTTGGCCTTTTTTAATTGATTGCAAAGCCTTAAGGCATGCATCTGTGCTTCAAGAAAAAGGGGCAGTTTCTTCTGGATGAATTTTAAAGGCTTTACAAAATGGCCATCAAGGTTTTCGTATTCGCTGACTTCATTGATAAAATAACTGCAATAAATCTCGGCCTTGGGCTCCTTGGCTTTTTTTAATCCAGCGTCAAGTTTTTCAATAGCCTGTTGCAATAGCGCCATTAATTGCGCAGAGGAAATCTCGATTTCTTTTCCGCTAAATCCCAATTTGGTTCTGCGGCGGTAGTCTTCTTTTAAGGAATGACTTTTATCCCAAAAGGAAAAATCATTTTCTTCAAGTATCTTCTCCAGTGCAAAAAGCAAGTCCGCGACTTCTTCGGTGATCGAAAGTAAGACAATCCTTTCTTTTTCCAAGGCAGTATTTATGAATTGCCCCAGCCGTTTTAATTCAAAGGTCTCGCAAGTGGAAGAGCCCAAAAGCGCCGGCAGGCCGTTTAAGGAATCAAACCAGTTGGGTTTGTCCGCTTCCATTTCTATTCCTACGCCGAAGGGATCCAGAGAAGCCAGCTTATTGGCAAACACGCAGAGCAGTTTATTGATGAGCGTGGTTTGATATATCGGGCCGTGTCCGTATTGGGTCCTTACCAGATGGGGATTTTCTCGCCTCTGGCGGATTAATTCCTTTTTCTCGGCGTCAGCATGAACCGCATGAAGCTGTTTGCTGCTGTTGCCATAGATAAGATATTTTTCCCTGCGGGGCTTGACCACTTCAGTATTGTCATAGAAGGTGAAGACCTTTTTTTCAAAAATGATTTCGCGGAATTTTTCCGGAAAGACCGCTAAATAATTCTCCAGCAAATCAAGGTTATAAGTCCAGTGGTCGCTCCAAAATCCTTCGCCGTGCTCAGCCTCCTGATTTTTATGGCAGTGGCTTAAGAGCTTATCAAGGAATTCGTCATAACCGGTTTTAAGTTTAATGCCGTTTTCTTCAATAAATAAAATTATCTCTCCGGGGGTAAAGGGCTTTTGCAAAAGAAGAAGGATTAGGCTTAGGTCTTTTTCTTCAAGCAGAGAGTTTAACAATGCGCGGGAGTCAACTGCAGAGTCAAGATTAAAGGTCGTGCCCTTAATTACCAGCGGGTTAAAGCCGTCAGCCTGCAAAAGATTAAAGAAGGCGATTATATTCTCGTCGCCAATCTGAGGGTTGAACCAGACATCGCATCTGCGGTTTTGGTTGGTGTCGCGGTAATTGCCGTTGCCCTGAGAAAGATAGGTTGGCGAGAGCGAGAACTTGTTGTAATCCCTTTCTAAGTCGCCGTGCTTGCGCGAATACACATAGAAAAGCGATTTTGCCGAATTGGATTTGAAAATGACCGGATAACCGCCGCGCATAATATTGTCAAGATAGGTTTGCCGGCAGTAAAGATCAAATTCCCGGCTGCTGCTTTGAGTTGCGATGTCCGCGGTAAGTTCGGAAAGCAGTTTTTCATTCTCCGTCCTTTTTTGTTTTAGATAAGCTGGCTGGGCAATGCGGGAAAGAGAGGAGTTGAGCGCCTTTTTGCCGCGGATGTAGCCTGCCAGCGCGTAAAAGGTAAATTCCTCTTGGGGTTTTATTTCAACATCAAGCGGCAAAAAGGCGCACGGCATCTGATTGCAAATCCTCTCCTGCTTGGGCCGCGGGAAATTCTTGGTTTTAAGAAATTCCCGGGGAAAACCAAAATCGCTTATCGGCCCAAAGATAGTCTGGGGGTCAACAATGGGCCGGATAACTTTGTTCTTGCCTTTATCCGCGCAGAAGCCCAGATAGAAATTCCCTTCCTTAATATATAGCACCTCTGGCCGGTCAACCGGGTCAACCTCCAATTTAAAAATGGGCGCGTCATTTTCTAAATTTTCCACGCCCATCCAGGCCTCAATGGTGCGGCCGAGTTTTTTTAAGAATAGGTTGCTGGTGCCAAAGGGGACTATCTGCGGCAAGCCGTCCAAGATTTGCAGCTTCCTTGCGGCAGGTTTGGAATTCTTGACGGTGACGATTCTGGCCAGGGCAGCAAAAGAATCGTTGGGGATAGTGAAATATTCGACTGTGGTAGTCAAGTCTAGCGAGCGGTTGGTTTCTGCAAGCTGCAAATCGCCGCAAGCAATGCGCATTTGGTTATCAGTGTCAAATTGCTGATTTGCCAGGCCGGGGTTAAAAGGTTCGTAGAAAATTATTTTTCTACCGTCGGTGAGTTTGATAAAGGTGCGGAAACCCAAGAGCGCCGCCAACTGCCACGCCTTGTTGGCCGGAAAGAACTCCATTATGGAATGGTCTTTGTCCCTGGTGCCTATGCCGAAGATGGCCTGTCCGCGGTTGACAAAGAAGGCCCACATCGGAATTCCGTATTTCCCCGCGATGCCGGGGAAAAAATCGGCAAAGGGCCGGCAGCGGTTGTAGTTATCAATTACAAATTCGCCGGAGGGCTTA
>JBMONJ010000067.1:0-13825 GCA_049324655.1 Candidatus Omnitrophota bacterium
GGAGGTGGACAAAATCGCTGTGGGTGAGCATTTGTAACCACAATTGTCACACTATTGTCATACAATCGTCATACGATAGTCATACAATTGTATGCCCACAGTATGACATGAGCCGAAGGCGAATGTATGACAATGGTATGACCATAAACGTTATTCCCACTCAATCGTTGCCGGTGGTTTGGAGCTGATATCGTAGACTACGCGGTTTACGCCTTTGACTTCGTTGATAATGCGGTTGGAGATTTTTTCCAAGACTTCGTAAGGCAGCCTTACCCAGTCTGCGGTCATTCCGTCGCTACTGGTAACGCAGCGCAGGGCAATCACATTTTCATACGAACGCTTGTCACCCATTACCCCTACGGTCTTTACCGGCAAAAGCACGGCAAAGGACTGCCAAACCTGTTCGTAAAGTCCGGCGCGTTTGATTTCTTCCATTACCCGCTCGTCTGCTTCGCGCAAAAGCTCCGCGCGTTCACGGGTTACTTCGCCGATAATGCGCACTGCCAAGCCCGGCCCCGGGAAAGGCTGACGATTAATAATGCCCTCCGGCAGACCCAGATGCCGTCCGATTTCGCGCACTTCGTCCTTAAACAGGTCGCGCAATGGCTCGATGAGTTTTAGTTTCAAATCTTTGGGTAAACCACCGACATTGTGGTGGGTTTTTATCTTGGCCGATGGCGAACCAATAGGCGAACTGGACTCGATCACATCCGGATAAAGCGTGCCCTGCGCCAAGAATTCTACGCCCTTTATCTTCTTCGCCTCTTCCTGAAACACTTTGACGAATTCATCGCCGATAATCTTGCGTTTCTCCTCCGGGTCAATTATTCCGTTTAAGCGGTTAAGGAAACGCTTGGAGGCATCAATACAAACCAGATTTAGATGGAAATTCCCTTTGAGGGCTTTCTTGACATGGGCTGCCTCGTTTTTACGCAGGAGGCCATTATCCACAAAGATGCAGCGGGAGTTTTTGCCAATAGCCTTATGGAGCAGTATCGCCGTCACTGAAGAATCCACCCCGCCGCTAATTCCCAAAATCACCTTTTTGTTCTTCACGGACTCACGGATGTTTTTTATGGCGCTGTTGATAAAGGAGTCCATGGTCCAGCGCGGGAAACAGCCGCAGGCCTTGAAAAGGAAATTGGCGAGAATCTGGTTGCCGCGCTGGGTGTGTTGTACCTCAGGATGGAACTGCACGCCGTAGATTTTCAAGCGGCGGTTTACGATCGCGGCATAGGACGTGTTAAGGGTGTGGGCCGAGGCGCTAAATCCCGGCGGGAGTTTCTGCACATAATCACCGTGGCTCATCCAGCAGGTAAGATTACTGGGCAGGCCAAAGAAAAGGTCTTTGTGATCGTCGAGAAACAATTCAGTCTTACCATATTCCCTTTCTTCAGTGTGTTTTACCTTGCCGCCTAAAAGATGGGCCAGGGCTTGCGCGCCATAACAAATACCTAAAATGGGTATACCGAGTTTAAAAATCCCTTTGTCCGGCAGGGGGACGCTACGTTCATAAACACTGGCCGGACCGCCGGAAAGCACTAATCCCTTAGGCTGCATAGCCGCAATATCCTTTGCCGGGAGGTTGTGCGGAACAATTTGGCTGAAGACTTTATTCTCTCGTATTCTACGGGCAATCAGCTGGGTATATTGCGAACCAAAATCCAAAACCAGTATTAAGTCTTTCTTGGGCATACTTACTTTCCCATCCCGATCTTTTGTCCGATCTGAAATATTTTGCCTTCGGTCTGAATGGAAGGCGCAATGATAATTTCTACATCATGCATCTCGCGGATATCCTTGGCGCCCAAAGAGCCCATCGAGGTCTTTAAGGCACCCACCAGGTTTTGCGAGCCGTCATCCACCTTTGCGGGTCCGAGCAATATTTCTTTTAAAGAGCCAGCAACTCCGACATACACGCGAGTGCCCCGTGGCAAGTTCACATGCGAGGTAGCCATTCCCCAATGATAACCTTTACCCGGCGCTTCTTGGGCGCGGGCAAAGGCCGAGCCCACCATTACTGCGTCAGCTCCGGCAGCAAAGGCCTTACAGATTTCTCCGCCAATGCGCATCCCTCCGTCGGTGATAATGGGGATATACTTTCCCGTGCGTTTATAGTAATAGTCGCGGGCAGAAGCCGCGTCAACCGTGGCCGTGACCTGTGGCACGCCAATACCTAAGACCCCGCGCGTGGTGCAGGCTGCGCCCGGTCCGATGCCGATTAATAAACCCGCGGCTCCGGTCTGTAATAACTCCAAAGTCACTTCATAGGTAACGCAATTACCAATGATCACCGGAATCTTTAATCCTGCGCAGAATTTATGCAAATCTAAGGCCTGGTATTCGCGGGAAATGTGACGGGTGGAAGTAACGGTGGATTGAACCACGAAGATGTCGCAACCGGTGGATTGGGCGATTTTGGCAAATCTCTCGGCATGGGCGGGAATACAACTGACTACTGCCGGGACCTTGTGGCGCTTGATTTCCGAAACTCGTTTGGCAATCAGCCTTTCTTTAATGGGCTCAAGATAGACGCTCTGCACTAGTTCCGTGGCCTCTTGCGGCGTGGCTTGAGCAATCTTTTCTAAAATCTTCTCAGGATGTTCATAGCGGGTCTGGATGCCGTCGAGGTTTAACACGGCGATGCCGCCTAATTTGCCCATTGCCACGGCGAATTTCACATCCACTACCCCATCCATTGCCGCAGCAAGGATAGGCACTTTGAATTTCTTTTGCGCGATAGTAAATGAGGTATCTACTTCGTTGGGATTTACAGTAACCATCCCGGGCACCAAGGCTACCTCGTCAAAGCCGTAACACCGTCGGGCGCGCCTGCCCATGCCTATCCATTCGCCCATTAATATCCTCCTAAGAAATAAGGGTTTTGATAAAAACCGCGATTTTAGAATATTACTAATATATAGGAAAATTTTGTAAAGTCAAATAAAAAAAGCCCCCGCTGATTCGATTTGATTCGATGCATCAAATTGAATCAAATCGGCGGGGGCTCATCATTTGCCCTTATCTATTCTTTAATACATATCTCCATATCCGCCACCTTGCGGAGGCATTGGCGGCATTGCCGGCTTTTCCTTTTCCGGCTTTTCGGCAACCACCGCCTCGGTGGTCAATAACAGAGCGGCGATGCTGGCCGCATTTTGCAATGCCGTGCGAGTAACCTTGGTGGGATCAATTACCCCAGCGGCAATCATATCTACATAAGCATCCTGATTCACATCATAACCAACATTCTGCTTCTCTTCTTTGATGCGCTGCACTACAACCGACCCCTCCAAGCCGGCATTACCGACCAGCTGTCGAATCGGCTCTTCCAAGGCGCGTTTGACAATATTTACACCAATCGCCTCATCATTTTCTAACTTCAGTTTATCCAGCGCTGGAAGTGTCCGCAATAGCGCCACGCCACCGCCGGGCACAATTCCTTCCTCGACTGCCGCGCGAGTGGCGTGTAAGGCGTCTTCCACTCTGGCCTTTTTCTCTTTCATTTCGGTTTCCGTGGCCGCGCCGACATTAATCACGGCGACGCCGCCGGATAACTTAGCCAGCCTTTCTTGCAGCTTCTCCTTGTCATAGTCCGAATCAGAATCCTCAATTTGTTTTTTGATTTGGGCAACCCGGCCGTTAATGGCCGCGGCCTTTCCCGCACCTTCAACAATAGTCGTATTGTCCTTGTCCACCTTCAGCCTTTTGGCGCGACCAAGGTCTTCGAGCTTGAGATTCTCTAACTTAATCCCCAAGTCTTCAGTAATCGCCCGTCCACCGGAAAGGATCGCGATATCTTCCAACATTGCCTTGCGCCGATCCCCGTATCCCGGAGCTTTAACCGCGCAGCAGGAGAAAGTGCCGCGAATCTTGTTGACTACCAAGGTCGCCAAAGCTTCGCCCTCCACTTCTTCGGCAATAATCAACAAAGGCTTGCCGGTCTTGGCGATGTTTTCCAATAACGGAAGAATTTCTTTGATATTGGAAATCTTTTTTTCGTAAATCAGGATATAGGGCTCTTCCAATACACATTCCATTCTTTCCGCGTCAGTAACGAAGTACGGCGAAAGATAGCCCTGATCAAACTGCATACCCTCCACCACATCCAAGGTCGTGGCCATAGACTTGGCTTCCTCCACGGTGATTACCCCGTCTTTACCGACTTTATCCATTGCCTCGGCGATTTGGTTGCCGATAAAGGTATCACAGTTAGCGGCAATGGTGGCCACTTGCTCGACCTCTTTCTTTTCTTTGATGGGTTTGGATAAACGCCTTAACTCTTCGGTAACCTTCTCCACGGCCTTCTCAACTCCCCTTTTTAAGGCCATAGGATTGGCGCCGGCCGTGACATTCTTTAAGCCTTCGCGGTAAATCGCCTCAGCCAGAACCGTGGCCGTGGTGGTACCGTCGCCCGCCAAATCCGAGGTCTTCTCCGCCACCTCTTTAACCATTTGCGCGCCCATATTCTCATAGGCGTCTTCCAAGTCAATTTCTTTAGCCACGGTCACGCCGTCTTTGGTAATGGTCGGCGAGCCGAATTTTTTATCAATCACTACATTTCTTCCTTTGGGACCCAAGGTTACCTTGACTGCGGCAGCCAACTGCTCAACGCCGCGCAGGATTAGCCTTCGGGCATCCTCGCTGTATTTCAACATCTTTGCCATTGCTACTTCCTCCTTATTTAAGCACTGCCAGAATATCTTCTTCTCTGACAATCAATAATTCTTCGCCGTCTTTGGTGGTAATCTCATTACCGGAATATTTGCCGTACAAAACCCTGTCGTCTACTTTAACTTCCAAGGCCACGACCGTGCCATTATCCAAGGTCTTGCCTTTACCCACAGCAACCACTTTGCCCTCTTGCGGCTTTTCTTTGGCAGTGTCCGGGAGGACAATCCCACCCTTGGTCTTACCTTCAGCCTCTAAAGGCTTAATCACTACCCGATCACCCAATGGTTTTATTTCCATACCCCTGCACCTCCTTAAATTTAAATCCTGTTAGCACTCTCTTTCCAAGAGTGCTAATTATAAAAAAAGAAAATAATTTGTCAAGGAATTTTTTACTCGCCTTCGCCAGAAAGCCCCGTGATTTATCACGGGGAGGCTTCACTTATGAAAAAAACTTAACCATTCTCCTCGACAAACTTCTTTATTTCGTCCAAATTCTCTATAATCAGCCGGGCCTTGGACAGACCAAAGGACAAAGGATATTGGTCATCGGCGTTGCGTTTTAAAATGATAATTGGTTTACCCTTGAATTCTCCCCGCTCAACCATGTTTCCTCCTTGTCAGTTAAGACAACACCCGCGCAATTCCGCTGGCGCGGTGTGTATCAGTTAAGACAACACCCGCGCAATTCAGCTAAGCGCGGAGTGCTTTTATTGTGAAACCTCAATTCGCGTTGCCACCAATCCGGCCAAACCATTATCATAATATTCTATGGCCACCCGATCCTGCTGGTGAATGTCGCTTAGAAAAATATTGTAGATCCCTTTAAGGATTTGGGCATTACGTCTAACCTTAAAAAGCATCTGGTCAAAGACATTATTGGTCTGATCGTACCAGCGCACACAAATGAGCGAGCCGACCCAGTCCACACTCACCACATTTCCTTTAAGCGTCAGCGTTGTCGCTGGTGGCGATAGGTCATCGCCGCCATAAAGCGGGAATGACCATATCAATAATAACCCCAACATCGCGGCCGCAATCTTCATTGCCCCTCTCCCTCCTTTTCGCTGAGCAATAAATTCAAACCTTTTAATGTCAAGTCCGGGTCAACCCGCTTGAAAATCCGGCAATACCTGGCCATTAATTTTATATTGCCGCCGGTGCCGATGACTAGGGCCTTTGCGCCAACTTGCCTTCTTATTCTTGCGCAAAGGCCCCGTGTAAGACTTGCCATTCCATAAATTATCCCGCTAAGCATGCTGCTTTGGCTGTCCCGGCCGATGAGTTCTTTAGGCGGTGATAACTTTGTCTTGGGCAACAACGCGGTCTTCTCTGCCAACGCCTCCAAAGCAATCCTAAGGCCCGGCAAAATCATCCCACCCAAGTATTCACCTTTACGGGAAACTACATCAAAGGTAACCGCGGTGCCAAAATCCACCACCACTGCCGGCGCCCCATAAAGTTTTATCGCGGCATAGGCATTTACTAAGCGATCACTTCCCACCTGTTTCGGATTTCGGTAAAGATTTTTTATTGGCACCCGCGTATTTCTGCCCACCACCGGTAAACTGCCCGGATAACTCCTTAATACCATTTTAAGTTTGCGGGTCGCTTGGGGCACCACGCTGCAGATTATAACATTATTTATGGGATAACCTTTAAATATTTTGCGGATTTTTAAGGCGTAGGAATTTGCGCCAGTGGGAAATGAAAGACGCCGCAACAACTTACCTTTTGAAAATACTCCCAAGTTAATATTGGTGTTTCCGATATCAACGGTTAAACGCACCCTTTAACTCCTTAATGCGATCCCTTAATGCCGCGGCCTTTTCAAATTGGAGGTTGCGGCTGGCAATTTCCATGGCATATTCCAATTCGGAAATTGCGCAGCGCAATTCAAAATCCTCGTCTCTCTGTCCGGTTACCGAAACGACCATTTCTTCGGCTTCCTTTAATTCCTCGATACCATCACGAATCGCCTTCTGGATACTGCGTGGCGTAATCCGGTTATCCCGGTTGAATTTAAGTTGTATCTCTCTTCTGCGAATACTTTCCGCAATCGCCCGCCGCATCGAGCCGGTAACCGAATCAGCATACATTATTACCACACCGTCAATATTTCTTGCTGCCCTTCCGGCAGTCTGAATCAGCGAGGTTTCACTGCGCAAGAAACCTTCCTTGTCCGCGTCGAGAATCGCCACCAGCGACACCTCAGGTAGGTCCAGTCCTTCGCGCAAAAGATTAATGCCCACCAGACAGTCGAATTCCTTCTGGCGCAGCTCTTTAAGGATTTTAGTTCTCTCTATCGTGTCAATATCCGAATGCAGATATTTTACCTTTAACTCCTTTTCTTGTAAATACCGGCTCAATTCTTCGGCCATTCGTTTGGTCAGCGTCGTAACCAGCGTGCGCTGGTTTTTGGCAGTGCGCTCGGTCACTTCCTTGATTAAATCCTCAAGTTGATTTTGCGTGGGACGGATGAGAATCTGCGGGTCAACCAACCCGGTAGGCCGGATAATCTGCTCAATAATGCATCCCTTGCTTTGCCCGATTTCATATTCAGCAGGCGTGGCCGAAACAAATATCAACTGTTGGGTAAGTGCAGAAAATTCCTCAAAGCGTAAAGGCCGGTTATCTAAACAGGAAGGCAGGCGGAAACCGTATTGCACCAGAATCTCTTTGCGGCTGCGGTCACCGTTGTACATCCCTCTTAGCTGCGGTATGGTAACATGGGACTCATCAATAATAGTCAGAAAATCTTTGGGGAAATAATCAATAAGACAGTATGGCCGGCTGCCCGCAGGTCTTCCAGAAAGATGGCGCGAATAGTTTTCTATGCCGTGACAGTATCCGGTTTCCTTAAGCATCTCCATATCAAAACGGGTGCGCGATTCCAGGCGCTCGGCTTCGAGCAGCTTGCCCGCTAGCCTAAATGTGGCAAGCTGCTCGCTTAACTCCTCTTCAATAGAGCTTAAAGCCGCGTCAATCTTCGGCTGCGAGATAATAAAATGTTTTGCCGGATAGACTACCGCCTTTTCTAACTTATTAATCACCTTTGCGCTTATGGGATCGATTTGCGAAATCCTGCCTATCCGCTCGCCGGAAAACTCCACCCGGACCGCCTCTTCTTCATAAGCCGGAAAAACCTCCAGCGTATCTCCTCTCACTCTTATTCTGCCGCGCAAAAACTCATAATCATTGCGTTCATATTGAATATCAATCAGCCATTTTATCACTTCATCGCGGTCAATGACCTGTCCCGCTTGCAGCGTAACCAGCCTTTCTTGATAATCTTGCGGAGAACCTAAATTATAAATGCAGGAAACCGAGGCTACAATCAGCACATCCCGGCGCGACAACAAAGAACTGGTTGAGGCCAGACGCAAACGGTCCAGCCGGTCATTGATGGAGGCATCCTTTTCAATATAGGTATCAGTCTGCGGGATATAGGCCTCGGGCTGATAATAATCATAGTAACTCACGAAATATTCCACGGCATTCTTGGGAAAGAACTCTTTGAATTCTGAATACAGCTGGGCCGCGAGGGTTTTATTATGGGAAATAACCAGTGTCGGCCGGTTAACTTGGGCAATTACATTGGCCAGCGTAAAGGTCTTGCCGCTGCCGGTTACTCCCAGCAGGGTTTGATGATGATTACCTGACCTTAAGGCGGCGACCAACTCCGCTATGGCCTTGGGCTGGTCGCCGCACGGTTTAAATTTGCTGCAAAGCGTAAACTGCTCCATGAAGATTGAGGGAAGGACTTTTAAAGGAAACTGGAAAGGGTCACTGCTTCAGGCGCTCATTAATCTTATTAAATATCTTCTTGACCAGTGCATCGTTTTGATAATTCTTATGATCCCTTAGAGGTAATGGTAAGACATACAGGTAGCGGACCTCTACCTGCGTGCGGTCAATGCCCATCTCCCGCAAATAGACATTTAAGGAGGCATAGGAAGTAGAAAGAAACATCGGGGTCTGTCGAATCTCGGTAAAGATCAATACCTGCTTGCGTTTATCGGCGCTGGTAGGGTCAAAGGAGGCGGGGTTGGCGGTTTCAGTAATCTTCCAACCCAATTCCTTCAGAACCCTGGAGGTGGCGTTAAAGGTTTCATCAAAACCCGCGGCAAAATCCTGACGATAAGGGAAGTCTTGATTAATATATTTTGGGACCTTAACCGTTACGCACCCCGCGATTAACAGTATCAACCATACCAGCCCTGCCCGTTTCATCTTTTACCTCCGCTTGATTAAATTTAATCGATTTGCAAATATTATATAATAACCTACGGCTTTTGCAATAGCTAAGGCGAATGCGTCTTTTTAAAGGCAGCGATGGTCTGGTTGATTTCGTTTTCTATTCGCGCGCGCAGCGAACCACTCAACTTCTCTATCAGCCGGTCGCGGAACTTACTTTCCTGTAATTCTACCCGGATGGCCGAGGGGAATCCCGAAATCCGGAATTCAAATTCTACCTGCTCACCCGCCTCTTTGGCAATTGACAGCAATTTTCGCAATATATCCGATTCCTCTAATACCCGGCGCTGGAGAAGTAAATTCACCGCTCCGCTTACCCATTGATTTTGATTCATTGACAAGCCGGAGCTTAATACGGCAACGGGGTGGTTCAGGTTAATCCGACGGATATTAAATCCCGAACCGCTCAGAATAAAATCGGCACTCAAGGTTACTCCGTTTAAGTTTTTAAGCGATTTGATTTTCAGAAAATCGGCGATATTATCCAAAATCGTAAACCGGCTTATACTCCCGTTAGTGACGGTGAACGCGCCTCCCAATACCCACCCGTCCGCATTTAAAAGATGTAGTATGCCACTTAATTCTCCGGATAAGCGGATATTATCCGGGATAACCTCCGGCATTGCCTCGGCACTTAGGCCTCTAACCTTAAGCAGGAAGAAATCGTTTGGCCGGGCGCTTCCTAAACTCCGGCGGCCAAACCCTTCGATCTCCCCGCCATAGGCTTCGGCATTTAAGGTAATCGCCAAGCGGTCCTGGTGGTCAAGGTAAAGATTTAAGCTCAAATTATTTAATTGTAGCTTCTGGTTCAATGTAGTTTGTAAGCCCACTATCTTGCGAAAGCCCAGCCCAAGTCCTTTGGCGGAAAGGTTAATTCTCTTGCCGGGTATAAGTTGCAATCCGTTAATTTCCAACTCTCCCGCCTGTTGAATTAAATAATGAGGATACTGTTTGCGTAGGACGCAGCGCAACTTTACATCTCCAAGAAGATTGAGATTCTCCAGCCGGCCGTCAAGATTTAAGTTTATGAGCGCAGAGTCTTCCAAACCATATTTGGCACGGTTACTCTTAAAGGATTCCAGCACCAGATTAACTCGCGGCCGGGTAAAATCAGTGACATAGCCGTGCAGCGAAAAGGGATATTGGGAATTGATGAGCGCGGTCAGATCCTTGATTTCCAGCCGGTTGTCTTTAAGATTGAGTTGCATAAAAAGATTGCTCACGCGTACGGTTTGCTTGGGTAAATATGCCGCCCCCTTACCCATCATCACCTCTGCGGATAAGGATACTCCGGTTTCACTGCTTTTAAGATTGGCGGCAATATTTAATAAGCCGCTCATTACTGCCTTGGCCTGGTAATTTATCAATTCGCGTAGATTAAGCGGCACGGTGATGATACGGATATCAGCGGCGGGGCGGGTATAAAGATTATAAATTATCCCCGCCCCGCCGATCTTGATGTCGTTATTGGTGACGATAATATTATTTACCAAAAGATCGTCACCCATAAAGGCAAGTTGGAGCTGAAGACTGGTCTTTTTGGAGAGTCCGCTTAAAAACGGGCTGTGGGAAAGCATTCTTTTAAAAGCGGTAGTGCCAAAATCAAGCTCGGAGCTGCAGAAAATATTCTCCCGAAGCAAGGTTATCCGGGAATTTAAGGTGAGGTAGTCATCCTCGCCCTCTCTGGCAAGACTGACCTTTACATCCTTTAGCACTATTGACAGCCTTTTCCAAGCCGGTGTGAAGGACGGTTTATTGGTGGATACCCCGCTTAGAAAAAAATCCTTGTACATTGCCGCCTTCACAGAAAGCCAGCCATCACGGATAATAATGCGGTTTATCCAGGGCCTCTTTTTTACGAGCGGTAATAAGGCGATGCGAAACTGCAGGCTTTTGCAAGAACCTAAGGTCTCGCCTTCCCGCTTTATCGTGAAATCCTGAAAAGAGAGGCCTTGATGCAGCCCGTAAGAAACCCGGGTAAAGGAGACTTCGCTGCCCAGTGAACTTTCCAGTAGGATTTTAAGCGCAACAGGATAACGGTTAAGGGAAAAAGAGATGCTTGCCGCAGCTATTTGTAGAGCCAACATGAATACCAAGGATAACAGCAGGGCAAGCTTAAGGAGTGAGTTCTGCAAATACCTCGCCATTTAGGAAGATTTTTATCCGGTCCAGATAATAGTGGACCTCGTAATCATTGCCGAAGGCCGAACGGTATTTAAGGGTTTTGTATTTGGAAAACAAAAGCACAAAGGACTCGCTAAAGATATCCTTTTTTAAAGTCTGGGCAGTTTCCGTATCCTTTTTAAGATCGGCAATTTTATAAAGATAGACCCTTGCCAAGAGCGTGCTGACCTCCGGCGGGTACTTATCGGCGTATTCTTTAAAGGCGCGGAAGGCATCCAAGAAGGCGTTATTGCGAAAATAATACTCGGCGATGCCGAATCGCGATTTCGCCGCCTCGGCGGAAGTAATGGTGGTATCGGTAAGACTGCGGCGCAGCTTGATGAAGGTCAGCTCTTCATCCACGCTACCGGAAGCCTCGAATCTGCCGTAGGCATAACGGCTCAAGGAATCGGCAGCCACAAGGACAAAGAGACCCAGGGATAATATCAGCGGGATAAAGATTCGCATTTTGGGTAGTATATCATAGTCTTGACAAAGTTACAATTTCTTCTTGACAAGCACCGTGCATAAGTTATACTAAATGCGTCATATCCGATTATGTTGAATGCAGAAATGAACAATTTATAGCCGCAGTGGAGGTAAAGTATCTCCTTGCGGTTTTTTTATATGGTAAAGGAGGTGGTAACAGGAAATGCCTAAAGGAAAGGTGAAATGGTTCAGCAACCCTAAAGGCTACGGATTCATAACCTCGGAAACCGGCGAAGACGTATTTGTACATCATACCGCCATTCAGGGCGAAGGTTACAAAACGCTTAGCGAAGGTGAACAGGTGGAATTTGAAATCGGTGAGAGCCCGAAAGGTAAGCAGGCGATTAAGGTAACCAAGATCAAATAGTTGCTGAAAGGGAACGGGCCGCCCCGACATTTTGTCGGGGCGGCCCGTTTTTGTCTACCCGTCATTAAGATATCTGTCAATCGCTTGGGCAGCTTGGCGGCCTTCGGAAATCGCCCAGACCACTACCGACTGACCGCGGCGCATATCCCCACAAGAGAAAACCCTTCGGCGGGAGGTAAGAAAGTTCTCGTCAGTCTTCACATTGCCGCGGCCATCCAATTCTAAATTCAGCGCTTCGATAATACCCTTTTTTTCGGGATGCAAAAAACCCAGCGCGAGAATCACCATATCTGCTGCAATCTCAAATTCGGAGCCAACGACCTCCTGCATCAGCGGACAATTACTCTTTAAATCCTTCTCAAACCTAACTTGGACGCAGGCAAGTTTTTTTAGCTTTCCGTTCTCGCCGATAAATCTTTTGGTTAAGACCGCCCATTTGCGCTCGCCACCCTCTGCATGGCTGGAAGAGGTCTTCAGTAAAAAAGGATATTTTGGCCAAGGATAATCTTTGCTCCGGCACTCTGGCGGCTGCGAAAAAAGCTCAATCTGCACCACGCACTTGGCGCCTTGGCGATGGCAAACACCCACGCAGTCCGCGCCAGTATCTCCACCGCCTAAGACCACTACCTTCTTGTCCTTGGTATCAATAAGCTTATCTGCGGGAATAATTTCTCCGGCGACCCGGCGGTTGGCTTGGGTTAAGAATTCCATGGCAAAGTGAATCCCTTGCAAATCACGGCCGGCGATATTTAGATCGCGGGGAATCCGGCAGCCAGCAGCCAGGCAAAGGGCGGAAAACCCCTTCACCTCCACGGCCTCCATGCCAGTCACAAATTCAATTCCCTCGGCTTCCCAAATTTTCTTCCGGCGGTCGATAATCTTTTTCTCCAATTTAAAATCTGGGATGCCATAACGCAAAATCCCCCCGATTTTATCATCGCGTTCAAATACCGTGACCTTATGACCGAAGGAATTGAGTTGTGCGGCGCAAGACAGGCCTGCCGGGCCGGAACCGATGACGGCGATTTTCTTTCCCGAATATCTTGCAGGCCTATTGGGTTTTACCCATCCAGCCTTAAAGGCATGCTCGATAATCGCCAACTCGTTTTCCCGGATGGTTACCGGCTCATCATTTATACCTAAAACACAGGCATACTCGCAGTAAGCCGGACAGATCCTTGCGGTGATTTCCGGAAGATTATTGGTGGCAGCCAGCAGTTGGTAGGCCTTGTCCCATTTGCCCGAGGAAGCATAATAATTCCATTCCGGGATATAATTCCCTACCGGACAGCCCCAATGACAAAAGGGCGTGCCGCAGTCCATACAGCGGGTAGCCTGTTGCTCTGAATCAGCCGGCGAGAGGGGCAGGATAAATTCCTGAAAATCCTTTATCCGCTCACTTACCGGACGATAGCCGGCGGTCTTGCGCTGGAATTTTAAAAATCCCTTAGTATCAGCCATTTTTTATCCGTCGGAGACTTCGACTAATTGCAACTCTTCTGCAACCCCTTTACTTTCTAAGATACGTTTATATTCAACCGGCATAACCTTTACAAAGCAATGTTGGATATCTTGAGGTTTTTTAAGGAGCTGCTGCGCCGCCTTACTGTTGGTATACTTATAATGGCGGCGCAGCAGCTCAAGCACCAATTCTCCATCCTCAGCAGTAAGTTTTTCCAGCCTGACCATATCTAAATTGCAGCGTCTATGAAAATCACCTTGTGGGTCAAGACAATAGGCAATACCTCCGGACATCCCGGCCGCAAAGTTTCTTCCGGTTTTGCCGATGATCACCACCCGTCCTCCGGTCATATATTCGCAACCGTGGTCACCCACACCTTCCACCGCTGCATACAAGCCGGAATTACGAATGGCAAA
>JBMONJ010000068.1:0-13429 GCA_049324655.1 Candidatus Omnitrophota bacterium
ACCAGGTCCGCAGGCAAAATCTTATCCTGCGCTGCCGAGGCAATGGCCAAGGCCACTCCCAAATCCGCTGCCGGGTCATTCACCTTTACCCCGCCGGCAACATTGACAAAAATATCCTTGTCCGCTAAACTAAGCCCCATCCGCTTTTCCAATACCGCCGTCAAAAGCGAAAACCGGTTAAAATCAATGCCCTGACTTCTTCTGCGGGCCAAGCCAAAACTGGACTTACTGACCAAAGCCTGAATCTCAACCAAGAGCGGCCGGCTGCCCTCGAGAATACAGACCACTGCCGAACCTGAAGATTGTTTGGCCCTTTCCGAAAGAAAAATCTCCGACGGGTTAGCCACTTCTTCCAAACCAAAGGCGGACATCTCAAAAACCCCGATTTCATTGGTGGAGCCGAAACGATTCTTTACCGCGCGCAAGACCCGATATATAGAATAACGCTCGCCCTCAAAATACAAAACCGTATCCACGATATGCTCCAAGACCCGCGGCCCGGCCAAGGCACCTTCTTTGGTAACATGGCCAATAATAAATATGGCAATATTCTTGGTCTTGGCCAAGTGCGTAAGAATTCCCGCGCACTCGCGCACCTGACTAACGCTGCCGGGACTGGAAGAAATATCCGGCTGATAAACCACCTGAATAGAATCAATAATCACCACCTCCGGAGAAAGATTATTGATGTACTCAATGATTAAATTCAGGTCGATTTGATTCACTAGATAAAGCTCTTCACCGGGTTTGGTCTTAAGGCGTTGGCTGCGCAATTTGGTCTGCGCCACTGACTCCTCGGAACTAATATACAGCACACGGTGGCCGGCCGAGCTTAAGAGATTACTCATCTGCAAAGATATGGTGGACTTGCCGATTCCCGGGTCCCCACCCAAGAGAATCACTGATCCGGCAACTATCCCGCCGCCCAAGACGCGGTCTAATTCTTCAATACCGATTCTGAGCCGGTGCGCCGCAACTCCGGTAATCTGGGAAAGGCGCACCGGCTCCTCGCGGGTAGTAAAGGCCTCGCGCGAGGCAGCCGGCGCGTCGGAAATCCCTTCTTCCACAAAGGTATTCCACCCGCCGCAGGAATTACACTTGCCTAACCATTTGGCCGACTGCGCCCCGCAATTCTGACAAACAAAGACTGTCTTTAGTTTGACCATATATAAAAATTGATTCCGGCGATTAAAATCGCTGAAATCTATTTAATAATCTCTGTAATCGCTGTTTCACTTACGCAATAGCTTCCACGGATTGGCTTTCAAATCCGCGGCCAAGGCCTCAAGGTCCTTGTAGAGGGTTTCGTCAAAAAGCAGCCTGCCGATGGTACCTTCGCCCTTTTTAATCTGGTTGAATATCACATCGACACCGCTAAGGCTGTTGTCCAGCCTCTCGGCAATCCTTTTGCCCATCTCACCTAACTCGCGCATGGAGATTGAATCATCTCCCAAGAGCACATCGCCGTCTTTTAAATAGGCGGCATAATTCTTGCCCGGAATAATCTCCACATATTTTTCTCCTAAAAGCCCTAACTGGTTAACCCACGCCTTGGAATCCACCGGCACCCGCGCCTCGCGCCGCAGCCAGACCTTGACCTCAACAATGGTTTTTTCCTTTTGAGCATCGTAAAACATTTTAATCTCTTTAACCTTACCCATATCTACGCCGGCCACCCTTACCGGCGCGGCCACCTTTACTCCGTCGGCAAAACCAAAAATTATCTTCATCTGCCAGCCGGGAGTAAACAGTGAAATATCGCTTACCAGGAAAATAAAGATAGTAAGTAAGATAATGGCAATGACCACAAAGGTGCCGACTTTGAGCTCGAGATTGGGATCAACGGCCATGTCTGTCTCCTTTTCAATAAGAAGAATAAAGTATCGTTAATGGAAATTCCCAATGACAAATTCCAAATATCAAATAAATATCCAATGCCAAATTTTTAATGCACGCTTGGAAATTGGGGATTGGAGATTTATTAGTCATTTGACATTGGACATTTGACATTTCTTCTACGTGAGATGCCCAAACACCAAATTCTCCGCCTCGGTAATCGGACCTTCGGCAGCGCCGTGAATGAATTGGTTCACCACCGGATGGGTGGTAGTTGAAATCTCCTTTGCCGTGCCTTCGGCGATAATCTTGCCGTGATAAAGCATGGCTATAGAATCCGCCACCTTATAGGCGCTGTTCATATCGTGGGTAACGACAATGGAAGTCACCTTTAATTTATCGCGCATTTCATTAATCAAATTATTAACGGCGTCCGCGGTGATAGGGTCAACGCCGGTAGTCGGCTCGTCATAAAGCAAGATCTTCGGCCGCATGCACAAGGCGCGCGCCAAGGCCACGCGTTTTTTCATCCCGCCGCTTAGGTCCGCGGGAATCATCTCTTCAATATCCTTTAATCCGACGAGCGCCAAGGAATCTTTGACCCGCTGGCGAATTTCCGCTTTGGGAAGTTTGGTATATTCGTTTAAGACAAAGGCCACATTATCGGCAACGCTTAGGGAATCAAACAAGGCCCCGCCTTGAAATACCAAGCCGATTCCCATGCGCATCTCATTCCAGCCCTTCTCGTTTAACCCGGAAAGATCAACCCCGTCTATTTTTATGGTTCCCGCGTCGGGCTTTAAAATCCCGACGATGTGTTTTAAAAGCACGCTCTTGCCGCAGCCGGAGCGGCCGATTATCACCTTGGTCTCGCCGGTCTGGATAGTGAGATTGAGCTTATCCAAGACCCGGTGGTGGTTAAAAGATTTGCATAAATTTATGACTTCAATCATCTCTCAAACACAAAATAAAACAACGCGGTAAAAAAACAATCCGTCGCGATAATCAAAATAAATGAGGTCACCACGGTTACGGTAGTGGCCCGGCCCACGCCTTCAGCTCCGCCCTTGGTCCTTAGGCCTTCGTAGCAGCCCACCAAGGCAATAATCATTCCAAAGAACACCGTCTTGATAAGACCGGTGACGATATCCTTGGCCACCAGCGCGTCAAGGGTCATATTGATGTACATCTGCGAGCCGATATTCAGTTTGTGCACGCAGATAAGATATCCACCAAAGATGCCAATGATATCCGCGTACAAAGTCAAAACCGGCAGCATCAAGGCCAGGCTTAAGAAACGCGGCACCACTAAATATTTAACCGGATTGGTGGCTAAAGTTTCTAAGGCGTCGATTTGCTCGGTCACCGTCATAGTTCCGATTTCCGCGGTAATCGCCGCGCCCATTCTTCCGGCGACGATTAAAGCTGTCAGCACCGGGCCTAACTCGCGGACCAAAGAAACCCCCACCACACTGGCGATATATATCTCGGAAGAAAGCTTCTGCATCTGATAAGCCATTTGCAGCGCCAGAATCATTCCGGTAAACAACGCCACCAGCGCGACTATAGGAAAGCTGTTGATGCCGCTCTGGCGGGCCTGCTCTAAGATGCGATGGCGCTTTATAGGCGGGACGGGAATCAGCAGTACCGTCTCCATAAAGAGGATACTCATCTCTCCAACATAGTGTATGAAGTAGATGAGCTTTAACCCTAAGTATCTAACCCATTTCTCCATGATTAGCTATTTAGGTATAAAATTATAAAATTAAAACTATTGAAGAAACTTTTTAAACGCTGATTTCCGCTAATTTGAGAACGCTAATTACCGCGAATCATTAGCGGCGCTTAGCGTCCAAAAATGGTTTCTTAAAATCTATGCGTGCGCTCCAGCTCCAAGATACCCGCCGGAGTACTGCCGGATCTTTGCGCCGGAGAATCCGACCTTAAGCGATAGCCAAATTCCCACTGTGAATTATTTCCTAAGTCTTCTATCCGACGAATAGTCCAGCCTTTAAGGGCCGCGGCATCGTCGGAGAATGGCGTTACCGTTATCTGGTGCGCACCGGAACTGAATTTATTTATCTGGCGCAGATTAAATTTCCCCGACAAATTGTAAACCATCCCGTTCTCGTCGCGGATCTCAGAGTTCTCAACATCAACTACCGGATATTGTCCATGAAAATTTATCGCGGCATTGCGGAAAGCGAGTCCGTCAATTTGGACTTTCTCCGAACGCAGAATCCCGCTTATCTTCAGCCGCTTGAAATATCCGCTTAATCTCACCTTGCCGCTCACTACTCCGGAAAGCATAACTACCTCATCAAACTTTAATCCCAAGAGCGAGGCGAGGTCGCTTAAGTCCATATCGGTTATTTCTACGGTAATATCTAAATTAAAAGGTCCCAATAAATCCAGCCAGCCGGAAAAATTCATTTCCGCCCAGTTCAGGCGGTCAAAAGTCAGTCGGCCGTCCTTGATTATAAAAGAACCGGACAGCTCTTTAAATGGTTTATGATTAAATAACGTGTATCTGGTCCAGATCAGGCCGCGAATCTGGTTGCGGTCCGGATACAAACTGGTTTCTACTTCCGTGGTTAAATCTGCACCGCCAATCTTCAAGCGCTCCAATTGGGAACTTAAGAAAACGGCCTCGCCTTCAACTTTTAAACGGCTGGTAATCTTATCCTGCGCGCCGAAATCCAGTCCCAGTTGAAAATCTTTGTTTTTAAAATCAGCGGCGCCGGTGAAGATGCAAACAGCTTCGGACTTAGTTGTAGAAAGAATTATCACGCATATTAGAAAAAATATCTTTGAATACATTAAGTATGGGTTTTGAGGGTGAGTTATGAGTAGTGTGTCGGGTAGTGAGGGTGGGAGTGGGTTTTTATTTCCCTCACCCTCACAACCCACAACTCGACCCAAAACTCACAACCCAACCCCACCCCAAATTATTTACTCAAACACCAACGCCTCGTTCTTGCGGCTCGCCGTGACCTTATTTCTCCCTTTTAATCTGCCGGAAATGATTTCCTCAGCCAGCGGGTCTTCGACAAAACGCTGGATAGTGCGTTTTAAGGGCCGTGCGCCAAAGACCTGATCGAAACCTTTCTCGATTAAAAATTCCTTGGCGTCGGGATTTAAAACTAAGCTCACGCCCTGCTCCTCGAGACGCTTGCTCACTTCACCAATTTCGATCTCGACAATCTTGTAAAGGTCATCCTTGCTGAGTGAACGAAAGACGATAATATCGTCAATGCGGTTTAAGAACTCCGGTTTAAAGGTCCGCTTTACCTCGTCCAAAAGTCGAGTTTTCATATCCTCGTAAGTGGCGTCTTCCTTGGCAGACCTAAAACCCAGCGCGCCTTGCTTGCGCAACATCTCCGCACCAACATTGGAAGTCATAATCACAATGGTGTTACGAAAATCTACCTTGCGGCCAAAACTGTCGGTCAGGCGCCCGTCCTCAAAGACCTGCAACAGGAGATTGAACACATCCGGGTGGGCCTTTTCGATCTCATCCAAAAGAATCACCGAATACGGACGGCGCCTGACCTTCTCGGTAAGCTGGCCGCCCTCTTCATATCCCACATATCCCGGAGGCGCGCCGATTAAACGCGAGACATTAAACTTCTCCATATACTCGGACATATCCAACTGCACCAAGGCATTCTCGTCGCCAAACATACACTCGGCCAAGGCGCGCGCCAAAAGGGTTTTGCCTACGCCCGTCGGCCCCAAAAATATAAATGACCCAATGGGACGGCGGGGATCTTTAATCATTGCCCGCGAACGCCTCACTGCTCGGGCAATTGCAACAATCGCCTCTTCCTGCCCAATGACCCGCTTATGGATATCTTCTTCTAACTTCAAGAGGCGCTCGCTCTCCTTTTCCTCAAGACGGATAATCGGTATGCCGGTCCATTGCGAGACAATCGTGGCGATCTCTTCCTCTCCTACCTCAGGCCGGCTTAAATCTCTTTTCTGATTCCATTCCTTAGTCAGCTTTTCATATTCATTGCGGGCATCCCTTTCCTGATCGCGCAGTTTGGCGGCCCGTTCAAAATCCTGACTTTTGATAAAGGCCTCTTTTTCTTTTCTTAACTCCTCAATCTTAAGCTCCAAGTCTTTTACCTCTTGCGGCATAACCATAGCTTGCAGACGCGAGCGCGACCCAGCCTCGTCAATGATATCAATGGCCTTGTCCGGCAGGAACCTGCCGCTCACATAACGGTCAGAAAGTTTTGCCGCGGCTTCTAAGGAATCGTCGGAAAATTTCACCTTATGGTGTGATTCATAGCGTTCGCGCAAACCGTGCAGAATTTGAATGGTCTCCTCCACTGACGGCGGCTCGACCATAATGGTCTGAAAGCGCCTTTCCAAAGCCGCGTCTTTTTCGATGAATTTGCGGTATTCGTCCATGGTGGTCGCGCCGATACATTGGATTTCGCCGCGAGAAAGCGCAGGCTTTAAAATATTGGAGGCATCAATCGCGCCTTCGGCCGCCCCTGCGCCGACGAGCGTATGCAATTCGTCAATAAAGATTATCACATTCTCCGAGCGCTTGATTTCATCCATTACCGCCTTGATTCTTTCCTCGAATTGTCCGCGGTATTTGGTGCCGGCAATCATTAGGGCCAAGTCAAGAATGATAATCCGCTTGTTGCGCAAAACCTCTGGGACATTGCCGGAGACGATTTGCTGGGACAGACCCTCGACAATCGCGGTCTTGCCCACGCCTGCCTCGCCTAAAAGCACGGGATTGTTTTTGGTTCGCCGGCTTAAAATTTGCACCACCCTTTCGATTTCCAATTTTCTGCCAATTACCGGATCGAGTTTATTCTCTTTAGCCAAGGCATTTAAGTCGCGACCAAAGGCATCCAAGGCCGGGGTCTTGGATTTGGAAGTCTGATTGCCAAAACCCGGCGTGGCCGAGCCCAACAATTCCATTATCTCGCTTCTGACCCGGTTAAGGTCCAGCCCCAAATTTATCAGCACTTGCGAGGCTGCACCTTCGCCCTCGCGAATTAAGCCTAACAAAAGATGCTCGGTGCCGATGTAATTATGGCCTAATGCCCGTGCTTCTTCGGCGGCAAGCTCTAATGCTTTTTTGGAACGCGGTGTGAAAGGGATGTCGCCTAAGACTTGCGTTGCCGGCCCGGGCTGCACTAACTTTTCTACTTCCAGACGGATGTTTTCCAAATTCAAACCCAATTTCTGCAGCACCGCTGCAGCCACGCCTTCGCCCTCGCGAATCAGGCCGAGCAAGAGATGCTCGGTGCCGATATAGTCGTGATTGAATCTTCTGGCTTCTTCCTTGGCCAGTATAATTACTTTTCGCGCGCGTTCAGTGAATCGGTTAAACATTCTATCATCTCCTAATTAAACTAGGGATGAGGATGAGTTGTGGGTAATGGGTCGAGTTGTGAGGGTGGGGGTGGGGTTTATATTTTCCTCACCCTCACAACTCACAACCCGACTCACAACGCTCAACCCACCCGCACCCTTATCCTACAGTTATCCCCCCAATTTTTCTCTTATCAACCGCGCCCGCTGCGAATCCCTTTCGGGTGTTGTAAGTTTCCTGCCTTCGAGTTTCTGCAAATGCGCAGGCTGAATGATAATGAACAACTCATTTATCAAACTGCGATTGATATCTTTGATAATATTTAAATCAATGCCGAGGCGCACCATGGACAAAAGCTCAATCGTCTCCTGACTAGAAATGATGTGCGCGCTCTTTAAGGTTCCGAAGGCTCTAAAGACCCGGTCTTCCAAGGCCTCGCGGCTCTGCATCAGCAAAACCTCGCGCGCCTGCTCTTCCTGATCAATAACCTGCCGGATAAGTCCTTTAAGATTTTCCAGGATATCCACTTCGCTGTGGCCCAAGGAGACCTGATTGGAAATCTGAAAGAAATTCCCCATTGCCTGCGTGCCCTCGCCGTATAAGCCGCGGGTGGTAAAACTCAATTTGGCAATCGCGGCCATAACCTTGTTTATCTGCTTGGTCATTACCAAGGCCGGCAAGTGCAGCATTACCGAGCCGCGCAAACCGGTTCCCGTGTTGGTCGGGCAGGCCGTAAGATATCCCCACTCCGGCAAAAAGGCGAAATTCAATTTCTCGGCGAGAAAATTATCTAACTGATCGGTCAAATCCCAAGTGTCATTCAAATCCAGACCCGAACGCATCACCTGAATGCGCAGGTGATCCTCTTCGTTGACCATTATGGAAATTATCTCTTCGGGAGAGACCACCAGCCCTTTGCTGTTGGGCTTTAAGGCATGCTCGTGAGACATCAAATGCCGCTCGATGAGGAATTGCTTGTCCACATTGTCGAGGTTATTAAGCTCAAGAAACATTGCCGCCCTAAGCAGGTTTATCTCGGAAACCGCAGTCTTTACCTTTTGCAAAACCTCCTCGGCCTGTTTGCGGTCCGCGTGATTGGGAAAGGGAATCTTATCCAAATTCCTCGCCAAGCGGATGCGGCTGGAGATGACGATATTGGAATTGGGGCCCGTCCCCTTAAGCCACTCGCTTTTATTATTTAGGAGATCAATGAGATTCATTGGCGTTCCTTCCCCGGGCCTCCAATTCGCGGATTTGATCGCGCAGCTTCGCCGCCTCTTCAAAGGCCTCGGTCTCGATAAGATATTGCAGACGGGTTTTTAATTCCTGCAGCTGCGACTTGGCCTTTACGACCTTGGGCAATTTCGTCGGGGCCTTGCCCAGATGTTGGCTGGAGCCGTGAATCTTTTTTAAAAGCGAGGCGAGATATTTTTTAAAAGAGATATAGCAGTCGCTGCAGCCCAAGCGGCCGTTCTTGCGGAAGCTCTCGTAGGCAAACCCGCAGGTCTGGCAGATCAGCTTGGTCTTCTCAACCTCCTCGGTGGCCTTGCCAAAATCGGAAAGCCCGGCAATGAGGTCCGAGAGTCCGAATTGCTGCTCCATCTTAATGCTCTTTTCCCGCGCGCAGTCCTCGCACAGGTGCAGCTCGGCCATTACCTCGTCAACGATTTCCGTAAGATGGACGGTGGCTTGCTTCTTCTGGCAAATATCGCATAACATAATTACTCCTTACAATCTCCGGTTAAGTTTTAGGCTATTATACTACGAAACCAGCCTATTTCCTTAACGGGGAGCAGTATATACTCAGTATTTGATTCCCTCAGTCTTCGTCAGTTTCCGGAATTCACTGCTGAAAGACCTCTTGAATAGGCTAAACACTATTATTGAGTATTCTAACTGTTTTTTCGCGCAACTTCGCCTTTTGAACGATAATATCTTCGACTTCAGCCGTAATCTTATATATTTCTTTTTTACTTTTACTTATCGGCAACACAACTTCTCCCAGCCTATTTCCTATAGTTGAAATGGTGGCTTGGACAAAAGTTTTTGCCGCGATTTGATCCTTAACTATTTTATTATTTAAGAGATAAAATAAATAATAAGGACTCATAAAATCTTTGTCTAAAACCCGAATTTTTCTAATATGACTTTGAATAATAATTTTTAAATCTAATTTTGTAACCAAGGCTGTTCTGCCGATTAAGAAAGTCCCGTCATTAACAAATAAAATATCATTTTCTTGGATATCTTGGGCCTTCCGATATTGATTATATATTTCTTCAGAAACAGCCTTTACAGGATCAAACTTTATCTCCCAATTGACTATATCGCTGGTTCTTACAAAGGGAATCTCGCCGGTGCCGTAAAAATGAGACCCTATCTCATTCCCCCTCTTTATTTGTAAAATCCCTCCCCTAACCAGCTCTCCGAATGAAACCAAATTGTATCTTCCACTTTTTTCTAATTTTTCCAACTCGGTTTTTATTTCGGGATTATAGTATTCGGGGATATAGATATGGTCTTTCAGCTCTTTGCAATTTATAGAAAATCCCAGATGGTCTATTTCCTCTAGTTTTCCGCTTAAGCATTTCTTAAATTTAATAGCTATCTCTGGCAGATCGTCACTTATAATCTTCTGACCATTTTTATCATACAGTAAAGCGCCGTCGCTCTTCATTTTATATACGGGCTTGCCGTTTTTATTATGCCCAATACTATGCGCGATGGCCATAAATACAGACTTGGGTTTTTTTGCAGTTTTCTTGAGAAATAAAACGCTGGTTTTGGTGTGGGTGCTGGGTTGAAATGTTTCCTGCGACAAGCTAACTACGCCCATTACTGAACATATGCTTGAAATATACTCCCAAATATATTTATCTGAAGGATTGCCAAAAATACCTTCGGGTAGAATTATCCCCAACCTGCCGTCTTCTTTGAGCAATTGGACACACCTCTCAATAAATAAGATCTGCGGAGGCTGCTTATCAAATAAACTATTAGTCATGGTCCATTTTTCATCAAACTCGCTCCATTGATGACCAAGTTTATATTGCCCAAGCAATTCTTTGCCGACAACCGGAATCTTAGCGCCAAAAGGAGGATTAGTTAATATAACATCGAAGCTACCAAGTTTAATATTGTTTTGCGTATCATCTCGCCAACAGGCTGGTTTCTCTAGACTATTCTCACAAAATACAAAATATTTTTCATCTCCAAGTAATGATAAGTAAATCTTAGCTATCTTGGCAAGGAAGGCGTCTTTATCAATGCCAGCGATAAAAAAGTTATGCGCGTTGTTCTTTATTAAATACTTTAGAGTATGTGATAAGAAACCTCCGCTTCCGCAAGCCGGGTCAATTATGCGCTCGCCAGATTTTGGCTGTAGCACATCAATCATCATTTGAACCACATTGCGCGGGGTAAAGAACTGCCCTTCGCCGCCCCTAAAAGCTGTTCCTATCAACTCTTCGAAGGCATCAGCTATTACATCGCGATCCGCATCCAGTATAGAATACTCTTCGAGTTTTGAAATGATAAAAGAAAGCTCCTCAGGCGCAATTTCTAAGTCCTCTCCTTTTTCAAAAATATCCGAATAGCTGCTTTTAACTCTACTGAACAAAGAATGTATTCTTGAATGGAAAACTGCCAAATCTTCGTCTGGCCTGTTAGAGAATTCCACGATTTCCTTATTGGTTTTCTCGTCGTATATTTTACAAAAAAGCAACCGCATCATGTTCTGCGCGATCTTCTCGTCACGGGTTATGCCCGTTACATTACCAGCGAAGTAATCTCTTATATCTCGAAAGATTATTTTCAGATTATTAATGGGCTTTAATTCGGAATGCCGAATAATCTTCCGCGGCTTATTTAGCTCGTATAATTCGAATAAATTCAGCTCTTCTAAATGTTGTTTGACTATCGACATCGGTTATGCGCCTTTATTATATATTCCATGAAATCCAAAGTTTCTTCCAAAGAATGATCAGTCATGGCAACATTGCACCATCTATGACCATATCTGACACTACCAGCATTATGCCTGATTTCTTTTTCAACCAAAGGAGTTACATGCATCACTTGAATACTGGAATCGTCGCCTTCTTCCTTTTTAGAAGACCTCCAAGCCGGTTGCCATGTGGACCCTCTTTCGCTTTCACGAAAGCTGTCGAGATCTTTTGATACCCTGATTTTACAAACCGGACAAGATACAATATCTTCCTTCTTTAGCGGGAAAAGGGAACTCGGCAAGGATACTTTTTTATCAATACGCTGACGATGTAAGGTATCGCATATTTTACTGTACAAATCTTCAAAGCGCGCTTCGTATAAATCAACTGCTAAAGCGACACCTAAAATCGCATAGGTTTCCACCGAATCCCACCAATTACAAGCCTCAAGGGCGGGGATTACGCAAGAATTTTGAGTCCACAAAGTATCTGACCAATGCCTTAACCTCCCAATGAGAGGATACCAGTGTTCCGGAAGGGCTGCATATCTTTCCGGCAACTCGTGGACTTTATCCGCAGGATATTTCTTATTGCGACCATTGGGGTTCTTAATTATAAAGACTAATACTTGAGAATCGTCGTCGCCGTCGATCTCTATCCTTTCAATGCTTCTTGCGAAATCTGGGCGATTTTCCGCAACAATTAAAGGATGCCAACGCAGATTTCTATTCGAGAATGGAGCCTTCCCCTGTCGCCCCCTCGTACAAATTGCATCTCTTTGTAGTTTCCCACCGCCCAGTCCTAAACCGCCATCACGGGTGTAACTTATTTTCCCATACTCCTTCTTGAAAGCGGTCTTAAAGTCACGGTTGCCGATTGAGTCAAAAACTACGTCAGAGATATCCTCGCACAGTTTAATTACCTTGTTATCTAAGTCGGTCAGAAAACTCGCGCTAATTGTTCTACCTGCTGCCATATTAAGAATTATTTAATTCTTCTCACCTAGTTAAGCTACCATTCCCGCAGATAATCTGCGGGAATCTACGTGCCTGCCTGACGGCAAGACAGACAATTCAGTATTTGATTCCCTCAGTCTTCGTCAGTTTCCGGAATTCACTGGTCAGCCGCTGGGTAAGTTTTCCCGGCTTGCCGTCGCCAATAGTCCGACCGTCCACCTTAACCACCGGAATTATTTCCGCGGCAGTTCCGGTCAAAAAACATTCATCCGAGATATACAATTCATGGCGCGTTAACACATGCTCGTGATTCTCAATCTTCAGTTTATCGCAAATTTCCAAGACCGTATCGCGGGTAATGCCGCGCAAAGTGCCCATACATTGCGGCGGAGTATAGAGATGTCCGCGCTTGGCGATAAAAATATTGTCGCCGGTGCACTCGGCCACATAACCCATAGAATCCAGCATAATCGCCTCCTCTGAACCGCAGTTCACGGCTTCGATTTTGGCGAGGATGTTATTAAGGTAATTCATAGATTTTATCTGCGGGTTTAAGGCCTCCGGGTGGTTTCTCACCGTCGGCACAGTCATAATCTCCAAGCCTTTTTTATAAATTGCCTCGGGATACAGCTGGATTTTGTCGGTAATGATGACTACGCTGCCATTGTCTTTGCATTTGCGCGGGTCTAGTCCCAAGTCGCCCTCGCCACGGGTTACGATAAGGCGGATGTAGGCATTATCCAAGGCGTTGGCCTTTAAGGTCTCGATAGTAGCCTTAATAATCTCTGCCGAACTTAATGGAATCTTAAGCATCAGGGTATGGGCAGACTCAAAGAGCCTTTCGATATGCTCTTTCATTTTGAAGATGAGCCGGTTATAAACCCGAATCCCCTCAAACACCCCGTCGCCGTAAAGAAAACCGTGATCGAACACGGAAATCTTGGCGTCTGCCTTGTCGTATAATTTTCCGTTGATATAGACTTTCATCAGTGCCTCACTTTTTAATTTAACTTTTAAAAACCAATTTGACACTAATGACCACTAATTTTTTAACGCTAATGGCCGCTAATGATTCACGGTAATTAGCGTTCCCAAATTAGCGGTAATTAGTGACTTTACACCATTATTTTTCCATCATAAATATGCACTACCCGCGACGAGAGTTTGGCGATGTGCTCGTCGTGGGTCACCGTTATAAAGGTCTGAGAGGTCTTGCGGTTTAGCTCCCAAAGCAAATCAATTATCTCGCGGCCGGTCCGGGAATCCAAATTGCCGGTGGGCTCGTCGCAAAAGACGATCTCCGGGTCATTGATGAGCGCGCGGGCAATGGCCACGCGCTGCTGCTC
>JBMONJ010000069.1:0-1663 GCA_049324655.1 Candidatus Omnitrophota bacterium
AGGCTGGCGCCTTGATTCTAAACGCAGATGAGACTATTGAGATTACCGAGGACAACCGGCAGATTGCCGAGTCGCATTTTGTAATTAAAATCCTTAATGAACGCGGCCGGGGTTTTGCCGAGGTGGATGTTGATTATGACTCCACCTATGAAAAGGCCGAGCTTAACTTCGCCCGTACCATTAAGCCCGACGGTAGTGTGGTAAATGTGGGAGCAAAACATATCCGCGATGTTTCCCGCTATTTGGATTTTCCCCTTTACAGCAATGCCCGCGCCCTGATAATTTCTATGCCTGAAGTAGTAGACGGCGCTATCATCGAATACCAAATAAGGATTACCCGCAATAAGCTCATTGCGCAGAAAGAATTCAGCGTGGCCTATCCTTTGCAGGAAGAAGAGCCTATACTTTATGCCCGGTTGAAACTTACCGTTCCCGAAGGTCGGGAAGTTTCTCTTTTAAAACTTAACCAGCAATTTAATACCTTTAACGCGAAATTGGAGCCGCAGCTTTTTAAGGAGAAAGGCACCAAGACCTATGTTTGGGAATTTAGGGATATCCCCCAGATTATCCCTGAGCCTTTGATGCCGCCAATTAGCGAGGTCGCGCCTGCCTTTATCATTTCCAGTTTTAAATCGTGGGAAGAGATCTATAACTGGTGGTGGAAGCTGGCCGCGGATAAAATTGACATTAATCCTGAAATGCGCTCTACGGTAAAAAAACTCATCACCAGTAAGGAGACCGCCGAGGCCAAGACGCGCGCCATTTATAACTGGTGCATTCGTAATATCCGCTATGTGGGCATTGAATATGGCGATGCGGGCTATGAGCCGCATAAGGCCAGCGAGATTTTCGCCAACAAATACGGGGACTGCAAGGACCAGACGATCCTGCTGATTTCGCTTTTGAAAGAAGCTGGGGTCGAGGCTTATCCGGTTTTAATAGGTACCAAGGGCACTTTCAAGCTGGAGGAAGATTTTCCCTGCCTGCCCTTTAACCATTGCATTGCCGCTGTGCGTCTCGACGATAAAATAGTCTTCCTTGATCCGACGGGAGAAACAGTTTCCTTTGGCGATCTTCCCGCCGTAGACCAAGGCCGCAGGGTGCTGGTGTTCTTCCCGGATCGCTACGAAATTGTTTTAACTCCCGAGACCGCTGCTTCGCAAAACCGAGTGGTAAAAAATACCTATATCCGCATCAACCCCGATGAATCAATGGAAGCCAGCCGGGAGGTGGTGACTTTTGGCAATTATGATCAAGGTCAGCGTTATCGCTTTAAATATACCCGGCCGGTGCTGATTGAAGAGTTCCTTAAAGAAGCAGTGCATGCGGTGGTTCCCGGCGGCAGACTTTCGGAATATAAAGTGGAAAATGTGGAAGATATGGATAAGCCGGTGCGCCTGTCCTATAAATTCCGCGGCCCCAGTTATTTAGTGCGCGCCGGAAAGGCGCGGGTTATCAACCTCACCCCAGTGTCCACCACGTTAGTGGCTAAAGATAAGCGTAATTTCGACATTGACTTTAATCTTCTCAATAGCGAGGAGGCGGTTACGGTTATCGCGCTGCCCAAAAATATCGCTTTAAAGTTTATGCCCGAGGCGCTTAAATTTGACACACCGTGGTCTCAAGTGAATAACGAGTATACCTTTAAGGACCATAAGATTAT
>JBMONJ010000070.1:0-13244 GCA_049324655.1 Candidatus Omnitrophota bacterium
GCCGATAATCAACATACAATCGTTTTCCGTGGGGAGGGTTTTTATTTCCTGCTGTTTTATCCGGGTAGGCTGGCAGATGGTGTTGAAGAATTCTACCTGCGGGATAAGTTTTCTAACGGAGCGGAAGATTTTCCACGCCTCCTCGAGGTTTTGCGTGGATTGCAGGATTACCGCCGCCTTTTTAATCCCGGAAAATTTTCCGCTCCGCACATCCTTTAATCCCTCCAGTACGAGCGCCTTTTGTTTGAGTTGACCGGCAATGCCGCGGACTTCGTCGTGCTTCTTATCGCCGATGATGATGATGCGAAAGCCTTGGCCCTCTAAGTTTTGGGCCAGGCGATGAATGCCTTTGACCATCGGGCAGGTCGCGTCAATTATCGTCATTCCTTGTTTTTTGGCTTGGGCGTAGATTTTCTTTGCCGCGCCGTGGGCGCTGATTAAAAGAAATTGCCCTCCTGACCTATCCAATGTAGCAGTCTTTTTGATCCCCGCCTTTTTAATTTCTTTGACTACCTCTTCGTTGTGGACAATATCCGCCAGCATCACTATCGACTGACATTTGCCGGATGATTCAAGAGCAATACGGATGGCCCGTTTTACGCCCAGACAAAATCCCGCGGATTTAGCTAAATTTACGCGCATGATCACTCCTTTAAGAGAATTTCTCCCGCGAAATCATCAATCAACCGGTGATAAGTTTTGCGCAGGGAAAGTTTGGCGCTTAAGGTTTGGGAAAGTTTAAACAGGCGCGCGATTTCTCCCTTGGCATAATCCAGCGCGCCAGTAGCAATGATTAATTCGCGCAATGCTTTAAGTTCAGTTAAGCCGGCATTGTCCTTGGCAAGAATCGCCTCGATCCTGCGCTGTCCCTTTTTTGAAGTATGACTATATGCATACCAGATTAAAATGGTTCGCTTGGCCTCGCGTATATCGGCGAGACTGGGCTTTCCGGTTTCCGCTTCTTTGCCGAACATCCCTAAGATATCGTCTTTTATCTGAAAGGCCCGGCCGAGAAAGGTGCCGTAGCGGGAAAGCCGGGAAATCTGCGCGGGGCCTGCTCCGGCAAGTGTTGCGCCCAAACTCAAGGGTGCGGCAAAGGTATAGCTAGCGGTTTTTAAGTCGTAGATACGGTAGATGTCGCTTTGAGAAATTGCTTTAAGCGCGCGCAGGCCGTATAAAAGCTCGATAAACTCCCCGCTGGCAGTATATACCGCGGTCTCGATAAGTTTTTTTAATGCCGCTTCTTTTCTTAAAGGCTCTTCGCGCACTGCCAGAAAGGCATGCAAGGCAAGACAATAGATCACATCTCCGGCGATGAGGGCCAAGTCTTGACCGTTAAATTTAACCTTCCCGCGCACAGGCAGGTATCTTTCCAGCATCGCGTGCATCGAGGGCTTTCCCCGTCGCAAGCGCGCCTTGTCAATAATGTCGTCGTGCACCAGCAGAAAATCGTGCAGCAGCTCTAAGGCAATGGCGCTGTGAAATATGCCCGGACGGGGTTTTTGGGCGTAGCCCAGATAGGTCAGGACAAAGAGGGTGGGGCGGATGCGCTTGCCTTTGCGGGAAAGGAAGTCCTTGATGCTGTGAGAGAGTTCCGGCGAGAGCTTCCCTAAGGAATGAAATTGGCCGAGCGACCTTAAATATTCGGCGAGTTCCTTTTCAATGCGCTTTTTTATTTTCAAAAACATACGGCTATGTTAACATAATCAACTAAGGGAGGCAAAGAAAAAGATGAGCGTCAATTTTATAAGGGCCCTGCGCCTGCCGTTTATTGTCGTCAGCATCCTGCCGTATGTCTTTGGCGCCTTTATCAGCCGTGGCAATTTTAACGCGGCGGGATTTTTTTTCGGGCTTTTGGCAGTTGTGGCCACGCACTTGAGTGCCAACTTGATGAATGATTATGCGGATTCCAAGAGCGGGGCAGACTGGCAGGACCGGCGGAGTTTTGGTTTTTTCGGCGGCTCCAAGTTAATTCAGGAAGGGATTTTAAGCGAGGGGTTTTATTTTAAGGCCGCCTTGAGTTTTGCTGCGTTGGCGGCCTTCTGCGTGGCAGCGCTGGTAATTATTTTAAAGACCTTCTGGGTAATCGGAATTTTTCTCCTGATTATTTTTTTAAGCTGGGCGTATTCCGTGTCTCCGTTTAAACTAGTTTATCGCCGGGCCGGTGAATTGATTATCTTTTTGCTTTTTGGCCCGGCCTTGGTAATGGGCGGCTATTTTATTCAGACAGGGATTTTCCCCGACTTAAGGAGTTTTTTGCTTTCTTTGTCTCTTGGTTTTCTAACCGCCGGGATTCTCTTCGCCAATGAGATTCCGGATTATGACGATGACTGCCGCGTAGGGAAAATTACCGCAGTTAGTTTTACCGGTAAGCCGCTCGCTTATCGGCTCTATTATGGAATAATGGGTTGTGCGTTTATTTCCGTGGCGCTCTGCGCGGGACTGGGGCTTATCAATAAGTTTGCACTGTTTTCCTTATTGCTTATGTTTCCGGCGGTCAGCGCCGGCAGAATCTTAAAAAGACATTTTGAGGATAAAATGTTGCTTAAGCGCTCTTCCGTTTTGACGATTCTGATTCACCATTTGACAGGCGTGATCTTAATTATTAGTTTATTGTTTTAGGCACGGATTCGCGCAAATTCGCCTTAGGGTTTTCTATTTTTTAATTCTTTCTCAATCAATTCCTCAAAGGCCGCATACGGCTGGGCGCCGCGGATAATAATTCCGTTTATAAAGAAAGTCGGCGTACTCTGCACCTCATACTTCTGTGCGTCGCGCATATCTTTTTTTACCTCTGCCGCCATTTCTCCGGCGTCAAGACAGGCATTGAATCTTGCCGAATCCAATCCGATTGCTCGGGCAATTTTTTTCAGTTGGTTGAGATCCAGTGACTTGGGGTCTTTGAATATCTGGTCGTGATATTCAAAGTATTTACCCTGTTCGCCCGCGCACTCTGCAGCCTCGGCCGCCTTCATCGCCTGCTGGTGAAAGCCTAAGGGGAAATCCCGGAAAACCAATTTGGCCTTTCCGCTTTCGATATATTTCTTCTTAAGCTGAGGTAGAGTTTCATTAAAGAATCTACTCGAAAACGGACATTGATAATCAGTGAATTCTACAATGGTTACCGCAGCGTTCTTCGCACCCAGGATTGCGTCGTCATCAGCACTGACGGAGAGGCGCGCCGGCGCCGTAAGTTTTCTTGGCTGCGCCGGCGCGCTCATCCTTGCCTGTCGCTCGGCTAATAGAAGATTAAATATTTTCGACAGAGTAAGATTCAGGATAAGCGTTGCTGACAGATTCAGCACAGAAAAGAAGAGGGCGATAATTATCAGCGTAACCATTAAGCGATTTTTCTCCATTTTATTCCTCCTGTATATATTAAGTAAGGTTTGGTTATAGTTTATTATGCGGGTTATTGCGCGTCAATAGTTTTCTGCCTTTCTAAAAAGAGAGTGCCGAAAAAAATCTACTTTAGACCGCAAAAACGCTAAAGCCCGCAAAAGCGCAAAGTAATTCTCGACGAGAAAAATTTTGCGTCTTTGCGGTATTTTGCGATTTTGCGGTGACAAAGGCAGTTTTTTAGTAATCTCAAAATATTTCTTGACAAAACCGATTTATCTTTTATACTCTACAATAACTATTGAGTTAATATACTTTTGAAATAACAAATCACTACTTTAACCGTAGAGATTATATGCTATCCAAAGGAGGAAGCGATGGGTTTGTTACAGAATCACGATGATTTGAAGCAGTTAGTAGAAAAACTGAATTTCAAAGAAAAGGTAGCCAGGTCCCTGCAACTTATAAGCGAGGCTTATGAGCTCTACGGCGAGGCGCTGGTAGTGGCCAATAGTTTGGGAAAAGATTCGGTGACAGTATGGGATTTAGCAAAAAGGGTGAGCCCCAAGATTAAAGGTTTTATCGTGACCACCCGCTTTAAACCCAAAGAAACCATTCAGTTTATGAATGAGACGGTTTCCCGCTATCCCGAACTTAAAATTTATAAGAGCGACGCGGCAATACCGGATAAGCTTTATGAAACCGATCCTGACCGCTGTTGTGATATCTTAAAAGTCGAGCCCACGCGTCGGGCCATTGAAGAGTTAGAGGTTAAGTGTTGGGTTACGGGTTTGCGCTGCACTGAAGGAAGGACGCGCACCGATTATAAGGAAGTAGAAGAGCGCGACAAGGGACTGATTAAATTGAATCCTATTCTCGTCTGGAAAGAACGGGAGGTCTGGCAATACTTGGCGCTTTATGGCGTCAAGGTAAATCCCTTGTACGCCCAAGGCTATCGTTCTTTGGGTTGCGCGCCCTGCACCAGGATTACTCACGACGATAATGAACGCGCCGGCCGCTGGATAGGCACCAGCAAGTGCGGCGGAGAATGCGGCATCCACACCCGGCCATTAAAGAATCTCGCCGGTGACGGAATTTAAGAGGTGAGAGAAATTGATTGAGAGGCTGTTGCTTTTCATAATTTCTATTTTCTGGGCAATGAATATGGGGGCCTCGGGTTTGGCCGTGTCCTTTGCCCCAAGCGTGGGAAGTAAAATCATCAAAAAGAAAAACGCCGTGGCGCTTTTTACGGTATTTGTGCTTTTGGGCGCCCTCTTGGTGGGAGGCAGGGTGGCAAAGACCTTAAGCAGCAAGATAATCGCCCCGGAACTGATTTCCCCGCCGGTGGTTTTGGTGATTCTTTTTTCCGCGGGTGTCACTTTATTTTTGGCAAATCTGCTGAAAATACCCCAGTCAACGAGCATTGTTACGGTCAGCTCTTTTGTGGGCGCGGGATTATATTTTAAATCTTTAAATCTTTCGCTCATCGGATATCTGATTTTCATATGGGTGGGCGTTTCTCTCTTGTCGTATTTTCTCACCTTTTTTATTGCCCGTAAGATTTATCCGCCCCGGCAGCGGAATTTATGGCTCTATGAAAAATTCTTCTGCCATCAGGATAAGCTTAAAAAATGGACCCTCTTTACCGATTACTACAGCGCCTTCGGCATTGGCACTAATAATGTGGCGAATGTCGTAGGCCCGCTCGTTGCCGCCAATATAATAAAACCTAATGCCGGATTTTTGGTGTTTTCCTTGCTTTTTGGTTTTGGAGGCCTTATCTTAGGCAAGGGAGTGCTGAATACCGTAAGCAAAGAAATAGTCCCCTTAGGCACTATATCCGCCTCAATCGTTTCCTTGGTGGTCAGCACTTTTATTATTATCTGCTCGCTGTTGGGACTTCCCGCGCCTTATGTTCAGTTTTCCTCCTTGTCTATTTTGGCAATTCATACTATAAAGGAAGAGAAAAATCATAGCGCAACCCTGACGCATCCGATTACCCAGAAAATACTCAAGGTCTGGCTGCTGACGCCTTTATTAAGTATAGTAATTTGTTATTGGCTGCTTTTTCTTTTGCGGATTTAATGAAAGGAAAATATGCCTTACCCAAATAAGATCGTGAACCGCGTCACCGAGCTCATTGGGAATACGCCTTTAATCCGGCTGAACCGCATTGTCAAACCAGAGATGGCCGAAGTCTTGGGCAAATTGGAGAATTTTAATCCCGGCGGCAGCGTTAAAGACCGGATTTGTCTGGCAATGATTGAGGAGGCGGAGAGAGCCGGTGTGCTTAAGCCGGGCTCGACGATTATTGAACCTACCAGCGGCAACACCGGTATCGGGTTAGCAATGATTGCCGCGGTTAAGGGTTATAAATGCATCATTACTATGCCGCAGGCAATGAGTTTAGAGAGGATTTTTATTCTTAAAACCTTTGGGGCGCAGGTGGTGCTGACTCCTTCGGCAGAAGGGATGGACGGCGCAATTAAGAAGGCTGAGGAGATTCTCAAAAATACCGCCGGAGGTTTTATGCCCCAGCAATTTAAAAATAAAGCTAATCCCCACTGCCATCGCCAAACTACGGCGCGGGAAATATTGGAGGCGACTAATGGCAAGCTGGATGCCTTTGTGGCCGGGGTAGGCACCGGCGGAACCATTACCGGCGTGGGAGAGGTTTTGAAGGAACACAATTCACGCATTAAGGTTATTGCCGTAGAGCCTAAAGACAGTCCGGTTTTATCCGGCGGTAAAGCCGGGCCGCATAAAATCCAAGGTATTGGCGCCGGGTTTATTCCCAAAATATTGAATCGCGGGGTGATTGATTCTATCATAGCGGTTTCCGATCACGATGCTTTTGAGGCGGCCAATGCCTTGGCCAGACAAGAAGGGTTGTTGCTGGGTATCTCTGCCGGCGCAGCGACTTGGGCTGCTTTGCAAGTAGCCAAGGATTTGGGCAAAGATAAGACCGTAGTCGTGGTATTGCCGGATACCGGGGAAAGATATTTTTCCATGCATCAATATTTTGAGGCCTAAAGAAATGAGTTTTTATCTGCTTGGCGCCAATTACCGCACCCTCACTTTTGAATTGCAGGAGGAGCTTTCTCGGCAGCACCGGGAAATCCAAGACTTCTGGAATTCGCGTCTGCCTTGGGAAGCTGCAGTGCTATTTACCTGTAACCGCGTGGAGATTTATATTGCGGGTTCCTCCGGCCGGATAAAGGATGGCCTTATAGAGTTTCGGCAAAGATTTGCGCGGTTCTTTGCCACTGGTTATCTTTTGTTGGGAGAACGGGCGCTGTTGCGTCACGGTCTGCGACTCGCCTCGGGTCTTGATTCACAACTGAGAGGCGAGTCGCAGATTTTTGAGCAACTACGGATTTGGAGTGCGCCGCAGAACTTTCCGCCGGCTCTATTGCGCCTTTGGGAGGAGATATTATCCGGCAGCCGGATGATCCGCTCGCAATCCGGATTAGACCGTCAAGAAATTAATATTGCCCGGATAGTTTTAAGGGATTTGGCTGAACAGCCTGAATTTTTAGGAGCCAGAGAAATGGTTATCATCGGCACTGGCAAAGTGGCCGAGTTATTTGTCAAGACCGCGGGGCAAAAATGGCGTCTTAATTTTGTCGCCAATAAGCATTATGCCAAGGCGCAAGCATTGGCAGAGGCGAGTCAGGGTTTTGCATATCGCCTTGCGGATTTGCCGCAACTATTAGCGAGCGCGGACGTCTTGATTAGCGCCACTGCCAGTCCGCATTATGTAATCTTGCCAGAACATTTTTCCGGATTAAACGGCCTGCGAAGCCGGCCGCTTTACATTTATGATTTGGCCTTGCCGCGGGATGTCCAGCCTGAAGTAAGCAATTTGCCCGGAGTCTGCCTAAAGAATCTCAACGATCTTACGGAAATTATAAACCGGGAAGATTGGTTGCATCAGGAAGCGTTTGGGCAGGCTGAGCAATTGATTGAGGAGATTCTGAATGAAAAGAGTCAGATTAGGCAGCCGGCCCAGCCGGTTGGCGAGTATTCAGGCTGATGAGATAATCAGCCGATTTCCCAATTTGTCTTTTCAGAAAATATTTATTGCTACCGACGGAGATCTTGATAAAACCACGCCGCTCTCTAAGACCGAGGGAAGCGATTTTTTTACCCGTCAACTCGAGCAGGCATTGATAGACAATAAGATTGACGCGGCAGTGCACAGCGCCAAGGATTTGGCAGAGGTTATGCCGCCGCAATTGATGACTGCGGTAGTAACCCTTTCATTAAGTCCTTATGAATGTCTGGTATCCCAAGGCGGGAAAAAAATAAATGAGCTGCCTTCCGGCGCAAGAGTAGGCACCAGCAGCCAGAAACGCCAAGCCGCGTTAAGGCGTTATCGTCAGGACCTGATTATCTGCGATTTGCGCGGAGATATTGAAGAGCGTTTACAGCAGTTGGACGAGGGCAGGTTTGACGCCATTATTATGGCCCATGCCGCGCTAATCAGATTGGGTTATGAAAACCGGATTGCCGAGATAATTTCTTCGGAGATTATCCCGCCGCATCCCTTGCAAGGGTCTTTGGCAGTGCAGGTGCGCCGGGATGATGAGGAGATGCTGAGATTATTAGGAGGAAAGAGGCTATGAAAATTAAAATTAACGGCAAGGAAGAGGTAATCAAAAAGGATTCGTTGGCTGTCGCTGAATTACTAAAGATTTCCAACATAGAGAATCCTGATACGGTCTCGGTCCAACTTAATGGCGAGTTTGTTGCCAGGGATAATTTTGATAAGACCGCGGTAAAAGACGGCGATGAAATTGATTTCCTTTACTTTATGGGCGGCGGAGGTTTTATCAGCAAGGTGCTGCATGCCAAATTCCTCAAGGAAGACCCCCACGGCTCTTTGCATTTGCCGATTTACGACAATGTGGCTTTTGAATTCAAGACCGCCGAGGAATTAGAGCTGGCCTTCCTTGGCAAAAAGCCCGCGCATATGTATTCGCGCATCAGCAATCCTACTGTCGAGCATTTTGAGCAACAGGTGCGTCTGATTACTGATGCGGCAGCAGTGCTGGCCACTTCCAGCGGAATGGCCGCCATTGCCAACTTGATTATTGCGGTTACCGCAGCCGGCGATAATCTTATTACCAGCAAACACCTGTTTGGCAATACCTATTCGCTGTTTGAAAGAACTCTTAAAGACTGGGGACTTAAAGTAAAATACGCCGACCTTACTAATACTGAGGCAGTGGCAAATTTGATTGATGAAAATACCCGGCTGATTTTCTTTGAGACGATTACCAATCCGCAGTTAGAAGTAGCCGATGCTCAGGCCTTGTCTTCGCTGGCCAAAGAAAAGCAGATTTTACTGGTTGCCGATACCACGCTTACCCCGCCGTATATATTTAATTCCCGCAAATTCGGCGTGGATGTGGAGGTGCTTTCCAGCACCAAATACATTTCCGGCGGCGCCACCTCAGTCGGCGGTCTGATAATTGACAACGGGACCTTTAACTGGAGTCATAATTGCAAGCTCAAAGACGAGGCAAAAAAATACGGGCCTTTCACTTTGCTTAATCGTTTGCGCCGGGAAGTTTTTCGGAATTTAGGCGCGTGTATGTCTCCCCAAACCGCTTATTTGCAAAGTTTGGGATTGGAGACCTTGCCTTTGCGCGTGGATGTCTCTTGCGCCAATAGTTTATCGCTGGCCAAATTTTTAGAAAAAGCCAAAAAGATTAAAGCCGTGAATTATCCGGGCTTAAAATCTTCGCCTTATTATGAGACTGCCAAAAGGCAATTTGCTGACAAGCCCGGCGCGCTTTTAACCTTTGACTTGGAGTCTAAAGCGGAGTGTTTTAAATTTATGAATCAGCTTAAGCTAATTCGCCGGGCCACTAATCTTAATGACAACCGCACCCTGATTTTACATCCCGCCTCCACCATTTTTTGCGAATATGACCGCGAAACCAAAAAGCAAATGGGGGTAAGCGAGACTATGCTGCGTTTGGCCGTGGGCATTGAAGAGGTTGAGGATTTACTTACGGATATAAAACAGGCTCTGGAGGTGTTGCAATGAATTTTACCGACGAGCAATTAGAGCGTTACAGCCGGCAGATTATTTTAAGGGAGGTAGGCGGAGAAGGTCAGGAGAGAATTCAGCGAGGAAAGATATTAATCGTCGGCGCCGGCGGCTTGGGCGCGCCGGCGGCGTTGTATTTAGCAGCAGCCGGGGTAGGGACTCTGGGTCTGGTTGACAGCGATAAGGTGGAATTGTCCAACTTGCAGCGGCAGGTAATTCATTTTACTGCGGATGTGGGCAAGGCCAAGACGCTTTCCGCGCAAGAGAAAATTCGCGCGATTAATCCGGCGGTTAAAGTAATCACTCATCAACTACGGCTATCTGCGGATAACATCGCCGCGGTCATAAAGGATCATGATTTTATTATTGACGGCACCGACAATTTCCCGGCCAAGTTTCTGATTAACGATGCCTGCGTATTGGCGAAAAAACCTTTTTCCCACGCCGGGATTTTGCGCTTTGCCGGTCAGGCCTTGACTTATCTGCCGGATGCGGCGTGCTTGCGCTGCGTATTCCCCAAGCCACCGCCAAAGGGCATAGTGCCGACCTGCTCGCAGGCCGGCATCTTGGGCGCAGTAGCGGGTATGTTAGGGAGTATACAGGCTGCTGAGGCCTTGAAGTTTTTGCTGGGCAAAGGAGAGCTCTTGGTGAACCGGTTACTGAGCTTTGATGCCTTGAAAATGGAGTTTCGCACTGTAGAAATTAAAAGCAATCCACAATGTCCAGTTTGCGGTAAGAACCCTTCGATCAAAGAATTATTCGACGAGGAGCCGCCGGTCTGCGACTTAGAGAAACACTTGAACACAGATGGGCGCAGATTAGAAGCGACAGATTAGCACAGATGAGTCTAAAAATAACCCAAGCAATTTGTAATCAGTTAGTTGCTCTTGCCAAACAAAGTTCGCCCATCGAGGCCGGAGGATACCTCGCAGCCAAGGAGGGGATGGTGGTTGCGGTTTATGCCTTGACTAATGTCGAGCGCAGTGAGGAGCATTTTTCCTTTGACCCTAAAGAGCAGTTTGCTGCGTTGCGCGAATCCCGGGCCAAAGGCTTAGAGCTCTGCGCGGTTTTTCATAGTCATCCCACCAGCCCGGCGCGGCCCTCGGCTGAAGATATTGCCTTGGCATATGATCCCAATATGCTGTATGTGATTGTGTCTTTAGCCGAGGGCCGCGAAGATATCAAGGCCTTTAGAATTAAAAACCAAAAGGTTTTTCCCGAGCCTTTGGAGTTAGTCAAAGATGGATAATTACCAGTTGCCCAAAAACTTAAATGAGGAAATCGCGCAGCTTGAAACCCTGCTCGATAGATACAAAAACGGCGAGATTTCCGCGGTTGAGTTAAAGGCCCGGCGGGTGCCTTTTGGCGTGTATGAGCAGCGCGAGCCCGATACCTATATGGTAAGGATTAGATGCGCAGCCGGCATTATTACGCCAACGCAGTTAGAAGCCGTGGCACAGATTGCCAAGACCTTTGGCATTGACGCCTTGCATATCACTACCCGGCAGGAACTGCAAATGCATTATGTAAGGCTCAGCGATATAGTGGTGATCATCAAACGCTTGAAAGAAGCGGGCTTGGCTACTCGGGGCGGCGGAGGGAACACGGTAAGAAATATCATCGCGCAGGAGGACGCCGGCATTGACCCAAAGGAGGAATTCGATGTAACTCCTTATGCCTTGGCCCTGACTACCCGCTTGATTGCCGAGGAGGATTCTTGGAATTTGCCGCGCAAATTTAAAATAGCCTTTTCCGGCTCGCAGGAAGACAAAGGATATGCCACGCTGGCAGACTTAGGGTTCATTGCCCGGATAAAAAATGGCAAACCGGGATTTAAGGTTTATGTTGCCGGCGGTTTGGGCGCCAAATCCGATATTGCCAAGCCGCTGCTTGACTTTATCAACTCCGATGAGGTCTATGTTGTAGCCAGGGCCGTAAAAAATATTTTCTTCAAATACGGCAACCGCAGGAATAAACACGCGGCGCGGCTGCGTTTTTTATGGCAGAGTTTAGGTGAAGAAGAATTTAAGCGCAGATTTGCCGACGAGTATGCGGCAGTAAAAAAGCAGGGCTTTCCGGCTTTTAAGATTCGCGAACCAAAGAATGAGGTTATTGTGCCTGATTTACCTTCGGAAGAGCCGCAGGACGCGCAAGACTTTATTTTATGGAAATCCCGTTTTGTAAGGCCCCAAAAAACATCCGGACTATTTTCCGTGACCTTGCCGGTTAAGTTAGGATTTATTAACTATGCGCAAATGATAAAGCTCGCGCAATTTCTTAAACCATTCGGCGAAGATGTCCTGCGTATGAGCCGGGAGCAAAATATTCTCTTGCGCAATATTCCGTCGGGGTATCTGGCGAAGGTTTATAATTTCTCGAAGGATACTTGGGAGGATTTTAACCACCCGCTAATATTGAGTAGGATTATTTCCTGCGCCGGAGCTTCTACCTGCCAGTTAGGGATTTGTCTGTCGCGTCAGGCCGCCAAGGCCCTGATAGATACGCTTAAGGAAAGTGAATTGGATTTGGATAAGCTGCGAGATATTAAGATTAACATTTCCGGCTGCCCGAATTCCTGCGGCCAGCATCCGGCGGCGGACATAGGTTTTTTTGGCAAGGCTGCCCGGAAAGACGGACGGATGTATCCGGCGTATAATGTAGTTGCCGGAGCGGTTATTCGTAATGGCCGGACCAAACTTGCCGAGCCAATAGGCGAGGTGGCGGCCAAGGACTTGCCGGCCTTGGTGAAAGATTTTCTGCAAGCCGGGGAAGATTTAAAACCGCTCTTGCGGCGCTATCAAAATATACCCAGTTTTGAGCAGGATAAAAATTATTATTTTGACTGGGGCGCGGATAAATTGTTCTCGCTGGCTGAACGCCGCAGCGGAGAATGCTCGGCGGGTATTTACGACCTCTTGGAAACGGATTTGAACAGGATAAAAAATACGCAGGCAGCCATTACCAAGACGCAAGACCGGCAGCAAAAAGCCGAGCTGCTTAAGGAATTGGTGTTTTATGCCAGCCGGGCATTGTTGATTACCCGCGGGGTTGACGCCAAGAGCGACGAAGAAGTATATAAAGGATTTCTTGAGCATTTTATTGACGCGGGTTTAATTGCCTCTTCATTTCGACCGATTGTTTTAGCGACGCAACAAGGGAACTCTGAGGCTTTATTGGCAGTTGCATCGCAGGCAGATGCCTTGGCCAAAGCCGTAGCGGCCCTGTATGAGACGATGGACAATGCCTTTAATTTTAATCCTGCGATGGCCACGCCGGAAAGTCGTGAAAAAGATACCGCGGCTTCGATAGTTAAAGATTTTCGCGGCGTGGTCTGCCCGCTTAATTTCGCCAAGACCAAGATTGAGCTGGCCAAGTTAAAATCCGGAGAACTTTTGGAGATTTGGTTGGATGACGGAGAGCCCATTGAAAATGTTCCCGGCTCAGTAAAGTCCGAAGGTCATCAAGTAATTTCCCAAAAGAAAATCGCTGATTATTGGTCAGTGGTCATCAGAAAAAAATAAAATGAAAAAAGGCAAGGTATATCTAATCGGCGCCGGTCCCGCTGGCAAGGATTTAATTACGGCCAGGGGACTTGAGATTCTGCGTGAAGCCGAGGTAGTGGTTTATGATTATTTAGTGGACAAAGAGCTTTTGCAGGAGGTCCCCCCCGACGCGGAATTAATTTACTGCGGCCATTCGGCGCGGCACGTAGAAAGCACCAATGTCTTGGTGGTTAATCGCGCCAAGGCCGGCAAGAAGGTGGTGCGGCTTAAGAATGGGGATCCGTTTATTTTTGGTCGGGCAGCTGAAGAGATTACCGCGTTATTAAAAAACCAAATCGAAT
>JBMONJ010000071.1:0-13185 GCA_049324655.1 Candidatus Omnitrophota bacterium
AACAGTTTCCGTAGGACGTCGCATTGGTTAATGTCAAATGTCCAATGCCCATTGACAAATAAATTTCAAAACCCCAATTTCCAATTTTGTCATTTGATATTGATTTGACATTTGGAATTAGCAAAATTTGGAGGTTAAATTATGGCTAAAGTTAAGGTTGACGAGACCACTTGCGTGGGCTGCGGATTGTGCGCGCAGGCCTGTCCGGAGGTGTTTGAATTAAAAGACGACGGAATAGCCCATGTGCTTAAGAACGCCTGTAACTCCTGCGATTTGCAGGAAGTGGCGAGCCAGTGTCCGGTCAATGCGATAAGTGTAGAATAGGATTTTAAAAAAATGAGCGCAGATGGGCGCAGATTGAAAGATGCAGATGATCGCAGATGAGTTGAGAGACTATCTGCGCTAATCTGCCGCTTCTCATCTGTGCTCATCTGCGGAGGTATTTAACATGAATATCTTCAAATCCTCCGAAGACCACCTGCTAAAATTGCTTAATCTTAAAGAGAAGCTCTAAAAATGCTTGGAGGTATGGTCCTCAAGACGGGCCTTGGCCTTTAAGTCTTCAAAGAAACGATTGAAGGCCTCTTTTTTCTTCTCCTCTAAGACCTTCGCTCTAAAGTTTTCTTTCTCGGCGGAGAATTTTTTCTCATCCGCCGCTACAGTCTCTTCTAATTTCAGGATATAAAATCCCGATAGAGCCTGCACTACTTCGCTAATCCGATTTTTGTCCTTTAGATTAAAGGCGGCATTCTGAAATTCCGCCGAAGGGCCGATAGTCGGCAGATACTCGCCGATTTTAAAAAGTGCAGTGGTTTCAACCTTAAGTCCCGCCTCCTTTGCCCAAGCGGCAAAATCTTTTTGCTTTAAGTTAATTTTTTCCCGCAGGACCTCGGCCTTTTCTTTGGCGAGCTGCCGGCCCTTTTCCTGACGCAGGATTTTCTCTATCCTTGGTTTTGCCTCGCTAAAATCCGGCAGATGGCTGGTTTTGCTTTCCTTGATTTGGCAGATAAAGCAGCCTTTAGCAGTGATGACCGGATTGCTGTATTGTTTGTCTTTCAATAACAATGCGGCTTGGATTATTTCAAAAGGCACGCCGGCCGGCAGGGTTTGTTCCGCAGAAAACAGACCCGTATCTTTAAGCAAGGCACCTTGAGCTGCGGCCGCCTTTTCCAAAGGAACCCCGTTTTGCAGCTGGGCGTAGAGTTCAAAAACCTTCTCTTGGCAGTTTTGTTTTTCCTCTTCTGCGGCGTCAGGAGGATATTCAAATCCCGCGTATTGGATATTTATGGAGGGCGGCAGTTTTAATTCCTGCTGGCGAGAGTTAAAATACGCCTTGAGCTCTTCTTCGGTTACCAAGACCTCTTTCTCGAAATTCGCCGAAGGTAGAAGTATATAGCTTACCCGGACCTTTTCATTTTCCCGTTTATAAGCCGACCAGAGCTCGTCGTCATTTACCGTAATTTTATCGGTAAGCCGGCGGTAGAATTTATTAAGGATTAATCTCTGGCGGATATATTCTTCGAAGCGGCGGGCAGGGAGCTTAAGGCCGTAACTCAGAAGCTCCTGATAAAGTTTATTGTCGAACTGGCCTTCGCGCTGGAAAAATGGGATTTGTTTTATCTCTTCAATGACTTCCGCGTCAGAGGCCTTGATTCTTTTTTTTCGGGCCTCCTGCAATAGAATCAGCCGGTCCCAAGCCTCAGCGTTTAGGTTCAAGAAAGGTTGCAGCTTAAAGAAGTTCGCACCGAATTGCAGGAGGCCCTGTATCTGTATTGCCTGCAGGCTCTCCTGAAATTGCCCGGGGGAAACCTTCCTGCCGAAGATTTTTCCAGCGTAGGAATAACGCTGGCTGCGCAGGAGGCTGGCCGAACCCCAGAGCACAAAGGCCGGCACGATAACCACGGCCAAGATAATGAAGATCTTTTTGGCAAATCCCTTTTTGCGCAGGTTTTTTAACATTGCGGCGATTATACCCTTAAAATTATGCTTTGACAAGGATTTTTGCTTATGTTAGATTTAATTGAATATGTACAGCCAATACTGGGGACTTAAGGAAAAGCCATTCGAGAATACGCCGGATCCTAAATTCCTTTTTCACTCTACCCAGCACGACGAGGCCATCTCCCGGCTGTTTTACGCCATACGGGAACGCAAGCCAGCAGCCATGCTCACCGGCGAATACGGCGCGGGAAAAACCCTTTTAAGCCGGGTGTTGATGGAAGAGCTTACCAAAGAAAGATATAAGGTGGCGCTCATTTTTAATCCGCGGATGTCGCCTTTGGAATTTCTGCAGGAGATTGCCTTTCAATTAGGTGAAGACGCCGTCAAAAATGATTCCAAGCGGGAGTTGGTAAATCAGCTGGGCGCAATCCTCAATAATAATTTTCAACGCTTCAAGGAAACCGTGGTGGTTATTGACGAGGCGCAGGCCATTGAAGACTTGGAGGTCTTTGAGGAATTGCGCCTGCTTTTAAATTTTCAGCTCAATAACGCCTTTCTACTGACGCTGGTTTTATTAGGTCAGCCGGAGCTTATCCGCAAAATCAGCGCCCTGCCGCAGTTTGACCAGCGTATTGCCATTCGCTATCACCTTGCGCATCTTAATGAAGAAGAGAGCCGCGGTTACATCCTGCACCGCTTAAATATCGCCGGGGCGCCCAAAGAAAAAGAGATTTTTTCCGCTGAGTCCTTGCGGCTTATTTATCAGACCAGCGCCGGCATCCCAAGGATGATCAACAATATCTGCGATATGTGTTTGTTGGTAGGGATGGGGAGAAAGGACAGCCGGGTGGATTTGCCAGTGGTGACTGAAGTGGTTAAGGATTTGGAAGAGCGTTATACCGTGGCGCAAAAGAGGTAACTTTGGTTAAGCTCTCGGATTTTTATAAAAAAGATAATGGCTCGCCCGAGGAGAAACCCCGTACCGCGGCTTCTCCGCTCCCACCCGCCAAAGAGCCTGCGCAGATAATCAAGGAAAATCTCAAGGTAGAAGACGCTGAGGCCAGCGCCAAGCTTTATTCCGGGGCTATTGAGGCCGTAGAAGAAATCATATCTGTCGTAAAAAATAAAGAGTCTTTGAATGTAGCGGCTCTTAAGACTATTGCCGAGCGTCTCGCTGACCAAGTAGTTTTGGGCAATACCGGGCTGGTCAAGTTTGCTATTCAGCTTACCTCAGATAATTATCTGGTGGGTCATCTGGTTAACACTGCCATTTTAACGCTCGAGGTGGCAGCGGGGATGAACTATACCTCTTTACAGCTTAAGGATTTGTCTCTGGCCGTCCTGCTTTATGATATCGGTATGGCGCAGTTAGAAGATATCTACAGCCAGCCGCGCAAACTTACCGACGAGGAATATATCCGGATAAAGGAGCATCCTTTATTAGGGGCAGAGATACTTACCCAAATAAAAAATCTCCCGCTTACCGCGGCGGTAATTGCCACCCAGCATCACGAGCGTTTAGACGGGACTGGTTATCCGCGGGGAATGCGCGCTGATGAGCTTAATGAATTCTCCCGCTTGGTTGCCGTGGTGGATGTGTTTGAGGCGCTAATTCATTTAAGGCCTTTTCGCAAGGGGATGGTTCCTTATGACGCCTTAAAAGAGATGTTCGCAATAAAGGAAGGTTTTGACCAACAGATCTTGAAAGTGTTGATAGAGAGAATTGGGGTTTACCCCATTGGCAGCTGGGTGCAGTTAAGCACCAATGAGATTGCCGCGGTTATTGCTGTCAACCGGCTCTCCCCGCTGCGGCCGGTGGTGCGCATTGCCGAGGAAAAAACTTTAGACCTCTCAAAGAATCCCACCCTGTATATCAAACGCGCGGTTTCCCGCGAAGGGCTGCACGGGCAGTAAGCATTCCCAGTTGCCGGGCCTCGCGGTATTTTTTTGAAGCCAAGCGGGGAGAGTTTTCTTTTTCATAAATCCTTCCCAAAAGATAACGCGGGTAACCTTGCAGCGGCTCTAATTTTTCATAGCGGCGTAAAAGGCGCTTGGCCTGCTTAAGGTGTTTTAGACGAAAGAAAGTTTCTGACAAGCCGAGGAGGGCCGGCCGATTATTATGGTTTAAACTCAGGGCTTTTTGAAAGCATTCTTCGGCCGGCCCAAAGCGTTTTTTTAACAAATGAATTCTTCCCATTCCCGCCCAAGAATTAGCGTCTTTAGGGTCAATGTCCAGCATAGTCTTAAATTCCTGCTTAGCCTTGCGGTATTTCTTCTTTTGTAAATAAAGCAGGCCGTAGTGGCGGTCGGCAACGCAATAAGCAGGATTGAGTTTTATTGCCTTTTGAAAGTTGGTTTTGGCGTCAGTGAGATTTTTCTCATCAAGGTTGCGGCGAAAGCAGCGAAAGTATTCGCCGGCAATTAAACGCTTTTTAAGTCCCTTATCGTCAAGGCCTAAGTGTTGCGCCAATTCATCGCCCAGAGTTTTATAAACCATTGGCGTAAAGCCGCCGTTGACTGAATAGGCAATAGTAATGAATGCTGGATGAGGAATTTTGTTTTTGACGGCGCGCGCCAATGCCTTGGGATTTATCCAAGGTTTTCTTGCGGCAATTTGCTGGAAGGCATTGGCGCGCCGCAACGACTCCATCATCATAAAATCCGTATCAATATCCAAGAGCACCTTTTTATTTATCCTCGGCAGTGTATCCAGACAAGCAATGGAGAATTTCCGGCCGTAAAGCGCGGTTTGCCAAAGCCCGTTTTTCTTGACTACCGGCGCCGCCGGTTTTGGGTCAAGTCGGCGTAATCCTTTAAGTGTGGCCTTGATAATCTTTACGCAGCGTTTAAACTCCTTTTTCCCGCCGGGGATAATCCAGAAGAATTCATTTACTATTCCGTCGCGCATTGCCGGATAGATATAATTGCCGATATTGGTTAGCCTTTCAAAGGACAGCTGTTTTTTCTTAAAGAGTACGGCCTTTTCCAGCAGGCTCTTTAAATCCGCCAGACTTTTTGCTTCCTCAACAGCCAGACGGGCCTCTTTTACTTCGGGAAAACCAAAATCAATATGGGCGTCAAGATGGACGAGGGGCAGGTTTTTAAAGCCTTGTCTTTCCCACGCGTAATACGCCTGGTGATGGTCTTCGATGAGCAGGATTTTTTTGTCAGGCATCCGGCGCATAGCCGTATTATAGCACATCGCTTTAATAAAATATTCCTTTATTAACTCTCGTTTGATATAATATAAAATAAATTTGGAAAGGGGGCCAGAGTGAATAAAATAGAAAACAAGGTATTTAGGAAAAACAAGGACATGGTAACCCGGGTAATTGATGATGAGACCATACTCCTGCCAATCTACAAGTCTTCCGACGAAATCAGCTGCATTTATACCCTGAACAAGCCCGCCTCGCGGGTCTGGGAGTTGATTGACGGCAGGCGGCCAATGGCAAGAATCAAGCAACAGCTGCTTAAGGAATTTAACTCAACGCCCAAAGAGGTGGATAAGGAAATGACCGCGCTTTTAAAAGACCTGCAGGAGATAAAGGCCATAAAATAAACTGATTTGAGGACGGCACGCCGGCAATGAATAAAAAATTTACAGACAAAATTGGGGAATACTTTTCTACTCGTCGCGAGATAAAGTTTGCTTATCTATTCGGTTCCCAGGCAAAAGGTAATGCCGGCAGATTAAGCGATGTAGATATCGGTGTCTATATAGATGAGAGAACAGACGAATATAAGAGGTTTGATATCCGGCTGGAATTGATAGGGGAGGCGGGAAGGCTGCTGGGAAACGATAATATAGATTTGGTGATTTTAAATGATGTAGATATATTTTTAGCCTATCAAGTGATATATTTTGGGAAAATTATTTATTCGAAAGATGAATTAAGACGTATTCGCTACGAGGCGACAATATTAAGTCTATATTTTGACCAACAGTACTACTACGAGCGTCATGCAGAACTGACTATTGAACGTATTGCAAGGGAGGGAATCTTATGATTGATTACAAGGGTATCGCCGTCAGATTAGATAAATTGAACGAATATCTAAAGTTTCTAAAAAGCTACCAGAAGATATCCTTTGCCGAATTTAAAAAAGATTATACCCTTCAGGGAGCGGTATGCCGCTATTTTCAATTAGCCGTTGAGTGCGTAACGGATACCGGCGAGTTGCTAATAAGCTCTTTGGCTTTGCGTAAGCCCAAAGATGCCAAAGAGGTTATTATGATCTTAGGAGAGAATAAAATCATTCCTGCGGCGTTCGCAAAAAGGTTTGCTCCGGTGGCGGGATTTCGGAATATTCTGGTTCACGAATATTTAGAGATTGATTTTAAGAAAGTTTATCAGCATTTGCGAAAAGATTTGTCTGATTTCAACCTTTATGCCAAACGCATCGCCCTATATGTAAAGGCTAAGTCGAGATTAACCCAATAACTTATGTAGCCCGTTGAACAGAAAGGAGACAAAATGTCTGTCAAACTTAAATTCAAACCAATCATCACCCGCGTCAGGCTCAATCCCGAGCAGGCGGTGTTGCTTTGTCCTTGTTGGGATATCAACTCCCAAGCCACCGCTGTTACCTCGTTGCGGCGGGCGACTGACCCACAGTATAGTTATTGTGATGTTGACCGGACAGGCAACAAGTTATACTCAAGCATCGCGACCTGTTTGGCGAGCGGCACGACCTCGGCCCCAATCATTAGCAGCGGAAGTCTTTCTTCGTAATCTCCGCGCATCCGCGGGCGGCTTGGCAATGCAGAAACAAAATAGAAGTGTCTTCTCCCAAAAGCTGTTTAATAAAAAACCTCATCTTCCTCTTGAAGGCCTGCTGGAACTCACCTATTGTTGCAATCTGAACTGTCTTCACTGTTATTGTCAAGGTTACCAGAATAAAGACGGAGAGTTGTCCACCCAAGAGTGGAAACAGCTCCTAAGAATAATCCATAAAGAAGGCGTGCTTTTTCTTACCCTTAGCGGCGGCGAGCCCCTGCTCCGCAAGGATTTCTTGGAGATTTATGCCTTTGCCAAGCGGTTGGGCTTTATCATTACCCTTTTTTCCAATGGTCAGGGATTCACGGAAAATATAATCCGGCATCTGGAAAAATCTCCGCCCAGCCATATCGAAATTACCTTAAATGGAATAACCAAGGCCACCTATGAAGCCGTAACCGGCATGGAAGGCTCTTTCCCAAGGGTTATGGAAAATATCAAGAAGCTGGCCGAAAGAAAACTTCCGCTCATTATCAAATCGAATTGCCTCAAACAGAACAAACAGGAGATTGCCAAGATAAAGACATTTACCGAGCAACTTCTGGGCAAGCCGCATAAAAAACTGCACCGCTTTAAATACGACCCGATGATTTATCCCCGTTTGAACGGCGATAAAGAGCCGGTTAACTTTCGGCTGTCTTTTAAAGAGCTTCTTGCGGTTAAAAGACAGGATGAGGATTTCTGGGAGGAATACCAAAGAGGACTGCACAGCGATTTCCCAAAATTAAAAAGGGACAGAAATTTTCTTTATCGCTGCGACGCCTGGATGAACCATTTTGTCATTAACCCCTATGGGCGGTTGAAATTCTGTATTTTCTCGGATAAATTCAGCGTTGACATGAAGACCGTCTCTTTTAAAGAGGGCTTTTACCGGGTCTTTCCTCGGCTGTTAAACGAACGGTTTAAGACCAACTCCCAATGCAAAGACTGCCGCTTAAGACCAATTTGTTATCATTGCCCGGCGCGGGCATTTTTAGAGACCGGAGATGAAGAGGCGCCGGTGCCCTACTACTGTGAGTTGGCTGAGGCGCTGGCCAAGGAGATGGAATGTGCATCCCGGATTTAAGTCAGGAGAATCTGAAATTACTGCTTGACTCTGTCAAATACAAAGGCGGCATTGTTACCGGCGGAGATTGCGGGGCAGGCTGTAAATACTGCTATCTAAGGGAATCAAGAGGGATGTTTCCTTTTGTGCCTTTAAATATCCCCTTTATTTCAAAGAATGATTTCCGAAAGGCTCTGGTTGTGGCCGGCAGACATAATATTCCGGTAGTGACCTTGGGTGACGGCGTGGACTTAATCAGCTCAGAGCCTTTCATCCATCCGCTGATATACGAGTTCATCGCTGAATTGGAAAAGAGCAGATTTATCCGGCAGATTACCATTACCACCAACGGCCTGTATATAAAAAAAGAACAATACAGTTTCCTGCACCGGTGCAAAAAGATACGCTGGCTTTTATCCTGCAGCTCGCTGAATGAGCAGGGCAGAAGCCGGGTGGTGGCTCAAAGCAACTGCAACAGCCTTTTGTCGTTTTTAGGATTTCTGCACGCTAATTGCCGGCAGTCAGTTGGCAATCTGCAGCTTGTGGTTTACGATTTGGAGTATTTTGCAAAAGACCTCGCGATTATAAAAAACAGTTTTCCTCGTTTTCTACCTTTTCTCTATGTGCGGGTTTTGGCCTACAACCGGTTTTTCTCCCAGGCAGCTAAGGCGGTTATCAATCACACCCGGAAGGAATTCCGAAAGGTTCTGAAATATTGCCTCAAGCGTAAGGTATCATTTGTATGGGATGATTCCAATCTGGACGAGGATTATGATTTAAAATACCGCTTCGACTGTTTTCGGTATACGCTGGCAGAGTTGGTAAGAGGGATAAATACCTCGGTTGCCCGTTGCGTAAGGAATGGTTTTAAGGCACCGCTTTTTTGCCTGTCTGATTCCTGTTTCTTTGCGCTGCCAAGGGTTGCGGGCCGGATTATCCTGCCGAAACTGCAAAAAAGATATTTAAGGATAAAGAACCGCACCTTTGGCGGCAATTATCGCTGCTACGGGCTGTTAACGCTGGAAGATTTTGATTGGGCATTGAAGAGCGCCGACTTAAGGTCCCGGGATGTTGTGGTTATGAACCATATCTTTTTAAACCGAGATGGCTGCGATTTGAGGCGCAGACATATAAGCGAGTTAAGAAAGAAAGTTCAGATTCCCCTTATGATTATATAAATGCTTACCCGGCCTTTTCACGAATTCCGCGCGCGCCTTTGTCAGTCCGCAGGAAAGAAGGGTTCTCTATTAAGGGTGATGTTCGAGTTGACCTACCGGTGTAATTTCCGATGCCCGCATTGTTATGTGCCTTTAAGCTATCGCAAGAGAAAGGAGCTTAAGACCAAAGAGGTTTTTTCTATTCTTGAGCAGCTAAAAGGGCTGGGATGTCTTTATCTGGGTTTTACCGGCGGGGAGCCGTTCATCCGCAAAGACATTTTAAAGATTCTGCGCTATGCCGGGCGGTGTGGTTTTGAGATAATTATCCACACCAACGGCTCATTGTTCGACGGAAAAATGGCCAAGACGCTGGCTGGTTTGAGGCTCAATAAAGTAGATGTAACCATTCCGGCAATGAACGAGGCGGCCTTTGGGGAGATAACTGGTGTTGCCGGGGCTTATAGAAAAGCTTTTCGCGCGGTTGAATTGTTGAATAAATACAAGGTGCCCCTTGGTTTTAAAACCTGTGTCTTAAGGGAGAATCAGGATCAGATAAAAGCTATCCAAGATTTTGCCACCTCTTTGGGCGCTTCGCCTCGTTTGGATGATTTGCTTTGGCCGCGTTTGAATGGTTCATCAGCGCCCTACAGGTTTAGAGGGATATTTGAAGAAGAAACAGTTATGCGTAACGCCTCGCATGTAGCGCGTAACACATCTCACCTCGACAAACTTGATACTTGTTGCGCGATACCTGATACGCGAAGCTTATTCAAATGCGGCGTAGGCCAAACGCAGGCAGCCATCACGCCTCAAGGCGAGTTAAAACCATGTTTGATGATTGATTATCCACGGTATAAGATACTTAATCGCGTAGCACGTAACGCGTATCACGTATCACGTATCACGTCGCACGTAAGGCGTTACAGCGTAAAAACTGCTTGGGAGAGTTTAAAAGAGTTTGTAGCCACTATTAAGCCGGATAAGAACTATAAATGTTTGCAATGCAATCTCCAGCCATTTTGCAGATGGTGTCCGGCAAGGGCCTGGCTTTATAAGCGGTCATTTACCTCGTGTGATCCGCAAAGCCTTCGGGACGCAAAGAGAAAGGCAGGAAGATGGAAATAATCAAGCTTAGGATTGCCGATAAGATTATCCAGATGCAAAGCGATTTTCTGCTCAAGCGGTTGACCAGAGAGGAAAGGCAAGCCCGCCGCAGCGAGCGGTATGACAATTTTTCCTATCGGGGGAAAACTGCCGCGGATATTTTAATTGAGGTAAAGATCGTCGAGCGCCTGCCGGAGTTTCCCGGAGCAAGACCGGTATTCATTACTTACCACTTTCAGGATGGCGAAGAAAACTGGCGAATGCAAAAGTACGGGAAGGATTATATTTACCGCTGTTCCTTACAAAGCAAAAGACAAGTTATGCTGGTGAGCCGTAACTTCGACCACGTTACCGCCTATCTCTTGCCTGGTTGGGACGGGAAAAAGGTTTGGGACAGCGCCGACATCATTTACGATTTTCTGCAGGTGTTGTTGATTAATTATTTTGCCCTGAACAAAAAAGGTATCTTTACCCACAGCTTTGGGGTAAAAGACCTCAATGGCAAGGGGTTGCTTTTTGCCGGCAAATCGAGGGCCGGCAAAAGCACTGCTGCCCGGATTTGGCACCGGCACTCCGGGGCAATGGTCTTAAACGACGACCGGATAATCGTGCTCAAGCAAAACGGCAGATTTTTTATCCATGGTTCTCCCTGGCACGGAAATTTCAGCGACTATCTGGCCTCGCGCATTGAATCTGCGCATTTGGATAAAATGTTTTTCATCCATCATGCCTCTAAGAACCGGGTAAGGGCCGTTGACGGGAAGACGGCTTTCCGGCTGCTCTATCCGGCGATGTTCCCGACATTCTGGGATAAAGGATTCCTGGAAAATGTGGCCTCTTTCTGTCAGGATTTAGTCGGTTCGGTGCCGTGTTATATATTGGGGTTCGTCAAGGATAAGCGGGTCATTGATTTTGTAAGGAATGTGAAATGAGAGAAGTTCAATACCGCGATTTCAGCTGGCAAACCCACCAGAAAAACTGGCGCTGTGGCACGCCCAATATCTGCCAGTTTGAACTGACCTTTGGGTGTGGTTTACGTTGCCAACATTGCTATACCGACTGTTACAATAAGCCGGGATACATCAAAAAAGAATTAAATACCCTGCAGGTTAAACATATCTTAAACAAAATTTATGACTCCGGAGTGGTCTGGTTGTGTTTTACCGGCGGGGACCCTTTGACCCGGCAGGATTTCTTGGACATTTATTCCTGCGCCAAGGACAAGGGATTTCTTGTGGCAATATTCACCAATGCCTATTCAATGAACAAAGAAATCGCCGCAGAACTTAAGCAAAGGCCGCCTTTTGTCATTGAAATAACCCTGAATGCGGTTAACAAAGATATCTACGAAAAGATATCCCAAGTCAAGGGTTCCTTCGCGAAGGCAATGAGAGGGATTGATTTGATATTAGGCTCCAAACTGCCCTTAAAAATAAAAACCCAGGTTACGCAGGAAAACTTAAAGATTTTACCGGAAATAAAAAGTTTTGTCGAAAGCCGTGGTCTGGTATTTCGTCCTGGTATTTTTCTGCACGCCCGGTTGAATGGTGATTTGGTGCCTTGCAACCTCAGGATTTCAGTCCGTGAGGTTCTGAGTTTGGATGGTAATGCGCCTCCAGAGGATGATGATTGTGTTTTGCAGAATACGTCACACGTAACAAGTCACACCTTAAAGAAAAATTTATTCCGCTGCGCGATAGGCAGTGGCGACGCAATTTATATTGACCCTTACGGCAACCTTATTCCCTGTATTAATATTCGGCAGCCCAAGATAAGTCTATTGAAGGAAGATATCTCTAAGGCAAGGCAAAGGCTTTTGGATTGGGCAAAGAGAAAACTACTTCCGCTTGATTCGCCGTGCCAGGATTGTGCCATAAGCAGTTTCTGTTTTAACTGTCCGGGAAGGGCATTGCTGGAAAAAGGGAAACTGGAAGGAGTAGTTGATTGGCATTGTCGGCTGGCGTATTGGGAGGCAAGGTTAAATTGCTAAACTGCTAAATTGTTGAATGGAAGACAGGATTCTTCTCTTAGAAGCAACGGGTTTTAGTATGCATCCTTTTGTCAAAAACCGCGACAAAATTGTCGTCAAAGAGGCAAGACCCGAGGATTTGAAGGTCGGCGATATAATCCTGTACCGGGAAGAGCTAAGCGGGAAGACTGTTTGTCACCGCTTGGTGAAAAAAGCAATGCCAGAAGGCCGGCCAGTGCTTTATACGCGGGGGGATACGGCAGCTTCCGAGGCCGCGGTGCCTGCGGATCGTCTTATCGGCCGGGTAATAGAGATTATCCGCGGCGACCGGACGCTAAGAATGAATTCTCCGCAGCGGATTGTCATTAATTGGTTTATCGCCAAATTCTATGGGTATGCTCGCCCGGCGCTGGTCAGGTGTAAAGACCTTTCAAGGTTCATAGTCTTTCTGCGGCCCTATTGGAAGATAAAGCTGCTGGCCTTTTGTATGAAGGGGTTGCTGATTCCTCTGGGTTTGGCGATTCCCTATTTGACTAAGTTGATGATTGACCGGGCCTACGGGAATAAGGATTTGGAATTATTTATCCGGCTTGCCTTGGCCGGGGCCGGGATATTCTCCGCCAGCATAATTATCGAGGGCCTAAGCGGTTATCTCGACGGTAAATTGAATTTTAAGTTGAATTTTGACCTGACCAGTCGGGTATTCCGTCATTTGCAGTCCCTGCCGCTCAAATTTTTTCAGGACCGTTCCAGCGCCGGACATATCTTTAGCCTCAATTTTGATGTGGACCGGATTACCGGCTTGCTTAATGATACCCTGCCGCAGTTTATTTATCTGGGCGGTCGTTTCCTTTTGACCGCCGCCCTGCTCTTTTATCTTAACTGGAAAATGGCCGTTCTTTGTATGGGCCTTGCCCCCCTCTTGCTGTTGCAGCCCTTGTATTTTACCAAAGAGAGGCGCAAGGCATTTAGTCGGGAGATTTATTATTCAGAGTCGCTCCTTAACCGGATGATAGAAACCCTAAGCCACATTCATTTAGTCAAGGCCTTGGGCACGGAAAAAAAGGAGATCCAGAATTTCTTGGACAGCTTGCGCCGGAAAATGGATTTATCTTTGTGGCAGGCCAAACTCGGGCTCTATGATTTTTTTGCCGGCAGTAGCTTAAGAAAGTTAATCCTCGGGGTTTT
>JBMONJ010000072.1:0-1646 GCA_049324655.1 Candidatus Omnitrophota bacterium
ATTTAAAGTGGCTTGGCCTTCCTGTCCAATTGCCGGCAGGGATTTAAGCAAGGCGATTTCCTCGTCGGGAATTAAACCCTGACAGCGCTGGATAAAGTTGGCAAAAGAAAACGGCGGCCTTTGGCCCAATTGTAACATCGGCAGGCTGGAAATTAAATAAATATGAAAATTAGCCATTTTTCAAAATGTCTGCTAACTGCGGCTTGACCTGCTGCGCCAGATATTCAGACAGCGCCTTATCAGTAAAATCAAAATGGGACTTGCCGGAATCAAAGCTGATGATAAAGCCGGCATTAATATCTTCAGCTGGCCTTAAGGTTATCTGCTTTTTCATCTCGGCCTGCAGCCGGGAGAGCATCGTGTCGGTTAACTTTGCGCAGTCCTCCTTATTTAAGGAAACCACAATTTCTGCGCCTTCTTTGCCCTTACCGTCTTTGATGAGGGCGCCGATGATGTGATTAAGCTCTTCGGCGCCCAACGCCTGCCGTACTGCGGCAAGAATAACCTTTTCCAACATCATATTGATTTCTTCTTTTAGCGAGAGGATTAAATCCCGGCCCGCCTGCTTTAAAAGCTCCTGCGTGCTTTTTTGCCGGCGGGAAATCTCCTCTTTGGCTGCGGACAAAATTCTTTCCGCCTCGGCCTTGGCATTATCCGCTATCTCCTTGGCCTTGGCGACGGCAACGTTTTCAATAGCCCGGGCTTTTCCCTCTGCGGCCTCAATGCCTTCTTTCTGGATTTTCTCAATTAAGCCTTTAATGTCTTCTGTCATTCTTGCGCTCCTTTAATGAGCAGATAATTTACGGAGTGCTTCGCGCGACGTAAATTATAGCGAAGCGTCTGCGAATTAAACCTCGCCAAAGCCCACACCCCTATTTACCTGCTACAGGGCGAAGGCGGGTAATTATCAGTCAGTGACACGCATCTGCTGAAGTATTTCTTTAGCTACCCGAATAGGATCCGTCACCTCGATAACCGGACGACCAACAACCAGAAAATTCGCTCCTGCTTTGACTGCGTCCTCCGGGGTAGCAACTCTTTTTTGGTCGTTTGCTTCTGCTCCCTTCGGCCTGATGCCGGGAGTAACTATAATAAAATCCTCGCCAAATCGCTCTCTCACTGCCGTAGCTTCATGCACGGAGCAAACAACTCCATCCAAGCCTGCTTCTTGGGCAATTTTTGCTCTTTCTAAAACGAGATCGGCAACATCGCCTCCTGCATCGCTTGTCAAAACCGTAACTCCAACTACATATGGCTTCTTTATATTTAATTCTTCTGCTGTTTTTTTCGCGCCCCTAGCGGCCGCCTTCGCCATCTCAAGACCGCCATGAGTATGAACCGTAATCATAAAGACGCTGCCAGATTCAAATATTTCTAAATGTTTTTCGGTAGGCGCCGGCTGCACATCTAAAGCGGTACTTGAGCATACAGAGGCGAATACAGTATTAGGAATATCGTAAAATTTTAAATCTAAGAATACTTTGCCGCCTCCTTCAGCTACCATCTTTACCGCTTCTGGCCCGTAAGCCGTAAACAACTGACTGCCTACTTTAAAAAACTTGACCGCAGGATATAGCTTATCCACCAATGCCTTGGCTTTATTCAATGTATCCACATCCAACGCAACGATTAACTCGGGTGTCTTG
>JBMONJ010000073.1:0-12940 GCA_049324655.1 Candidatus Omnitrophota bacterium
TCAATATCCAGTTTAACGCTTATCTCCGTCTCTTTGGTCTTTCTTTTTATCTCTGCCTTGCGCATAATCTACTCCTACTCTATCAAATGAACCTTGCCTTTACCGACTCTAAATGCCTATTCAGACCTTCTATCCCGGCGATCTTCTCCAAAGGCGCTCTCACCTTCTCCAATGACTTTTTGGAATACGCGATAATATGCGTGGATTTTATAAAATCATTTAGTCCCAGTCCGGAGAAAAACCGCGCCGTGCCCAAGGTGGGCAGCACATGGCTTGGTCCCGCGACATAATCGCCTACTGAGGCCGGGCTGTAAGGCCCCAAGAAAACCGCGCCGGCATTCTTGATAAGTCTAAGCACCCGCTGGGGATTATTGGTGATTATCTGCAAATGTTCCGGCGCGATATGGTTGGCGATCTCCGCGGCCTGCTCTAAGTTTTTGGCGTAAATTATATATCCGGAACTTAGACGATTCTTTAATTGCTTTATTAAAGGCTTTGAGGTGGTGATTAAAATAGAAAGTCCGCCCAAATGCTCGGACTGGGCGGCCAAATCCGCTAAGATAAAATTGGGGTTGCTGTAGCGGTTGGCAATAATCACCAACTCAGTGGGCCCGGCAAGAATATCAATATCCACATATCCAAATACCTGTCGCTTGGCCTCGGTTACATAGGCATTGCCGGGCCCGACGATTTTGTCTACCGGCGGAATTGTCTTGGTGCCCAAGGCCAGAGCGGCGATGGCCTGCGCCCCGCCAACCCGGTAAATCTCATTCACCTTCAAAAGATCGGCAACCACCAAAATATAAGGATTTACCACGCCATCCTTAGCCGGCGGAGTCGCGAGGGCAATACTTTTTACTCCGGCGATTTTGGCAGGCAACACCGTCATATATACTGTCGATACGAGCGGCGCAGTGCCGGAAGGAATATAGACCCCCACCCGTTCCAATGGCTGGAGGTTCTCTCCAACCACTACTCCGTCTGCGTCCTTAAGACGCCAAGATTTTTTAAGCTGCTTTTTATAGAAACGGCTGACATTTTCAATGACCGACTTTAAGGTAGTGACAAAATCTGCAGTGATATTCTGATATGCGGCGCTTATCTCGGTTTCGCTTACCCGCAGGTGACGGGGCAGGAGCTTTACCTTGTCGAATTTGCGGGTAAATCGGACCAACGCCTCATCACCGCCAGCACGCACCTCGTCGATAATCCTGCTTACCTTGTCCTCGACCCGTTTCTTCTGACCGAGGTGGCGCTGGTAAATCTTATTCAGCTCTTGACTGCCATATCTTAATACCTTCATAGGTTCAGCCTTCTTTTAATCATATTCATACTGTTTGATACTTTTGGGTGTCGTTATCGGTATCGGTTTCGGTTAAGTCGGGTTGTCGTTCTGGGTTTCGGTTTCGTATTTTTGACGATAACTACACCGACAACCAGAACCAGACGTTACCGATACCTATACCCAGACCTACGCCAATTCATTCTGGGTTAGAATGTCCGTAGAGATTACTTATGATTTCTGTTGCTTTGGACAGTGCCTCATCCAACCTTAAGGTTTGACTGCCGCCGGCCTGCGCCATTTGCGGCCTGCCGCCGCCGGTGCCGCCCACTACCTTGGCAATTTCTTTGATAATCTTTCCCGCATCCCAGCCTTTCTTAGTCAAATCATCGGTTATGCTTACCACTAAGAGCGCCTTATCTTCAAATATTGAACCCAAGATTATTGCTCCGGATTTTAAATTTGCCCTAAAGAGATCCGCAGCGAGGCGTAAAAAATCAAAATCGGCATCGCTGAACTTTTCTACCACCACCTTCGCTGCGGCAACGGTCTTAGCCTTGGCTAATAAATCGGCGAGCGAGTTCTTTAAGACAATGAGCTTGGCATCAGTAAGTTTCTTATTCAAATCCTTTATCTTGGCGTGCATTTTCATAAGCTGGGCGGGAATTTTGTCCTCCTCCACTTTAAGGTCTTGGGAAATAATCTCAAGGGCTTCCTCTTTTTTCCGCATCCGTTGGTAAGCGGCCAATCCGGTTACCGCCTCTACTCTGCGTATACCTTGGGCAATGGCGCTTTCTCCGGTAAGCTTAAAAACTCCGATCTGCCCGGTTGCCGCAAGATGCGTGCCCGCGCATAATTCCGCGGAATAATCTGCCACGGAAACCACCTTTACCATTTCGTCATACTTCTCGGCAAAAAAGGCCAAGGCACCGGTCTGCCGGGCTTGAGCCAAGGTCATTTCCTTCACGGTCAAGGCATCATTATTAAGGATGTATTCATTGACTAATTCTTCAATACGAAAAAGCTGCTCTTTGGCAATGTCTTTAAAATGAGTAAAATCGAAACGCAGCTTATCCTCAGAAACCAGCGAGCCCTGCTGCTGCACATGTTCGCCTAAAACCTTGCGCAAGGCCGCTTGCAAGAGATGGGTGGCGGTGTGATTTCTGGCAATGGACAACCGGCGCGCCTTATCCACAACTGCCCGCACCTCGTCATTAACCTTAAAATCTCCGTCGAGAATCCGGCAGGAATGAATAAATACCTTTTCAATTCTACGGGTATCCACTACTTCCATTTTGGCGCCGGGCTTGACGATCATTCCGCTGTCGCCTACTTGTCCGCCAGCTTCAGCGTAAAACGGGGTGCGGTCCAAAACTAATAGCACCTCGGCCGGGGGACGGCCCGGAATAATCTTTAAAATCTTTGCCCCGCACTCCAAGGTCTGATAACCCAAAAATTCTGTAGGCGGCAATTCTAATCTCAAGGCGCCGGCGCAGAATACCTCGCCGGACATCGCGCTAGCCTGCCGGGAACGATTTTTTTGCTGCTCCATCAACTCATTAAATGTCGCAATACTGGGTGAGGGTAATCTTAACTCCGCGGCCAGTGTTTCGGTCACGGTTAACGGAACCCCTGAAGTATCATAAGCTCCAAAAGCAATTCTGCCTAATTCCTCGGCCAAGCTGCCTACCTCCTTAAATCTTTCTTTTGCCGCCAAGATTTTTTCTTTAAGCTCCGGGATTTCTTCACGCAGCACCTTTTCAAAAGACTCCTCTTCCCGCTTGATTATTTGGGCAATATCCTCACGTCTTTGTAGAAGTTCCGGATAAGGCTGCCGCATCACCCCAGCTACCGAAGCAACTAGTTTATACAAAAATGGTCTTTGCGCTCCGGCCTCCCGCGCGAGCATTATGGAACGGCGGATAAGCTTGCGCACCACATAGCCGCGCTCTTCATTGGAAGGCAAAACCCCGTCGCTAATGGCAAAGACCACGGCACGAATATGGTCGGACAAAGCGCGGCCAGAAGTCAGCCGCCATTCGGCAGACACCTTACCGTTTAAGACCCTTAATTCGGTAATGATGCTATCTAAAATCGGGTTAAACAAATCAGTATCAAAATTATTCATTACCCCCTGCATAACCGCAGTAAGTCTTTCCAAGCCCATTCCCGTATCGATGTTTTTGCTGGGCAAGGGTTCCAGCTGGCCGTCGTCGTTGCGATTAAACTGCGTGAAAACTAAGTTCCAAACCTCGCTAAATCTTCCGCAACTGCAGGCCGGCGAGCAATCCGGTTTTTTACAGCCAATATCTTCCCCGTAGTCAAAAAATATTTCCGAGCAGGGGCCGCAAGGTCCATTAGGGCCTTTGGTCTTGGCTTCAGAAGGCCAAAAGTTCTCTTTATCACCTAACCTTATGATCTTCGCAGTAGGAACGCCAATTTTATCTTTCCATATCCGATACGCCTCTCTATCCTCAACATATACCGAAACCCAAAGCTGGTCCTGAGAAATCTTTAAGATCTGGGTCAAAAACTCCCAGGCCCAGCTGATCGCCTCTTCCTTAAAATAATCCCCAAAGGAAAAATTGCCCAGCATCTCAAAAAAGGTATGGTGAAAGGCGGTCTTGCCCACCCTTTCCAGATCGTCGGTGCGCAGACATTTTTGACAGCTGGCAGCGCGTTTAAAATCAGTAACCAAGCCAAGAAAATGTTTTTTAAACTGATTCATCCCGGCGGAGGTAAATAATACGGTGGGGTCTTCCTTGGGCACTAAGGTGTCGCTCTCGACAATGCGGTGGCCTTTTGAGCCGAAAAAGTCCAAGAAACTCTTCCTTAATTCATTGGCGGTCATTTCAATTCTTCAATTATTTGGGTTGCGGTTGAAAGACTGAATCCCCGACGGATTAAAAAGCTAAAGATGCGGCGCCTCAGCTGGTCGTCATCATTCATTTTCAAATTCTTGAACTTTGCCTTAAGCAGATCCCACGCCGCAGAATGCTCATCATAGGTGGGACTGATTTCGGCCAAGACCTCATTAATGAGGTCTTGGCCGATACCTTTTTGCTTCAACTCCAAGACAATGCGCCTTATTCCCAGAGGCTTATTCAGGCGGCTTGCTACCCAAGCCTTGGCAAACCTGCGGTCATCGAGGTAATTAAGTTTATACAAATGCTCAACCGCCTGCCGAATTACCTCTTGGGAAAAACCCTTTAACTTAAGCCTCTGACAAATCTCTTTTTCGCTGCGGTCGCGGCATTTTAATAATTTATACGCCGCCTGTTTTGCCGCCTTAAGATCCAACGGACGACGCATTATTTTTCCGCAAGGACCACATACCCCCGGCCAGTCTTCAGCAAACAGTCACCCTTAACCTTGGTAATCGCTGCCTGAAAATCATCCAGATTCTTAACCGGCGACTTGTCTATCTGTGAGATTACATCGCCGAGACGCAGTCCGGCCGCAGCTGCCAGACTCTCCGGCTCGACATCGGTAACGACTACCCCTTGCTGTTCTTCAACGCCTAACTGCTCAGCCATTTCCTCAGACAAACTCTCTACTCGCATTCCCCGGAAAGTTTCCTGACCGGAAACTCTCGGCGCTGGCGTGGGGATTTCCTCGGCGAGCTTTTCCGGCCGCTCGCCGATAACCGCAAATATATCCCGCGTCTTCCCGTCGCGGATTATCTTTAAACTGACCTTGGTTCCTACCTCGGCCCCGCTGGCAAGCTTAACCAATTCCCGCACCTCCTTGATGGCCTTTCCCTCAAAGGCAATAATGATGTCGCCGTTTTTTAAACCGGCGGTTTCTGCCGGACCGCCCTTAATTACATCCACCACTAGCGCGCCCTCTTTATTGGAAAGCTTAAAGTACCCGGCAAGCTTATCGTCAATATCCTGCACGCTTACTCCTAACCAGCCATAGGTAATCTTCTTGCCTTCAATAAGCCGGCTTAGGATTTTCTTCGCCGCATTGGAAGGAATGGCAAAACCAATCCCTTGATAACCGCCGCTGGTAGAGAATATCGCCACATTAATACCCGCGACCTCACCGTATAAATTCACCAGCGGCCCGCCGGAATTACCCGGATTTATGGCCGCGTCGGTCTGAATCAAATCCGAATAATCCCGCTCGCCAAACATCATCAACCCGGTCAAAGAGCGGTGCAACGCGCTGACCACGCCCACGGTTACCGTCGGCTCCGGATTATGAATCAAATAACCGAAGGGATTGCCAATGGCAACTACCCATTGACCTATTTTCAGATTATCCGAATTACCCAATTTGGCAAAAGGCAGGTTTTCCGCCTTGATTTTTATTACTGCCAAGTCCGAACGCGGGTCAGTCCCTCTTACCACACCGTTAAACTCTCTGCCGTCGGGAAGGGTAACGGTAATCTTGTCCGCAGAGCGCACCACATGCTCATTGGTAAGGATGTGGCCGTCCTTATCAATGATTACCCCGGAACCCAAACCCCGCTGCTTAAATTCCCGCTGGGGCATCTCGCCGAAGAAATCGTCAAAGAAACGCTCGAAAAAATCCTCGTCAAAATCCCGGCCAAAGGGACTGCCGCGGAAATAGTATCTTCTTATTCTTGGTGCCCCGCCAAATCTAGCAGTCTGCTCGGTGCTTATAGAAACCACTGCCGGGCCCACCTTGCCAGCAACATTGCTAAAGGCGGTCTCAAACTCCAAGGCCGTCTTTGCTACCGTTTGACTATCGCCTTGCACTGCGCTGGTTTTCGGGGTGATATCTAATCGTGCAGCAATCAACAGACCTGCGGTAATGCCGACGGTCAGCAACAACACCAACAAAACTACAAAATTTTTTCTACTTGCCTGAAACATAGCGCCTCAACCTCCTACAATTTTATCTTTTCCCTACAGACCTTTTCAATTTTTTCCAACACCTTGGGATTTTCCTTAAGGAAGGCCCGCGCTGCCTCCCGGCCTTGGCCCAATTTTGTATCCTCAAAGGAAAGCCAAGTCCCGCTTTTTTGAATCGTCCCGTTTTCTACGGCCATATCCAAAACCCCGCCGGTGTGAGAAATGCCTTCGGCGTGCAGAATCTCAAATTCCGCCTCTTTAAATGGCGGGGCAACTTTATTCTTTACCACCTTGGCCCGCACCCGGCTGCCAATTATCTGATCCGCCTCTTTAATGGCAGCAATTCTGCGTAGATCAATTCGGACTGAGGAGTAAAATTTGAGCGCCCGGCCGCCGGTAGTGGTTTCCGGATTACCGAACATAACACCAATCTTCTCGCGAATTTGATTAATGAACACTACGCAGGTCTTGGATTTACTGATGGCGCCGGTGAGTTTGCGCAAGGCCTGCGACATCAAGCGCGCCTGCAAACCCATCTGCGCATCGCCCATTTCGCCTTCGATTTCTGCGCGGGGGGTCAAAGCTGCGACTGAATCTATAACCAAAAGGTCAACCGCATTGGAACGTACCAAGGTCTCAGCGATTTCCAGGGCCTGCTCGCCGGTGTCCGGCTGGGAGATTAAAAGATTATTCAAATCAACCCCGACCTTCTGGGCATAGGTGGAATCAAAGGCATGCTCGGCGTCGATAAACGCAGCTACGCCGTTCTTTTTCTGGATTTGGGAAATGACGCTTAAGGTTAAAGTCGTCTTCCCTGAGGCCTCGGGGCCGTAAACCTCGATAACCCGGCCACGGGGAAAACCGCCTACCCCTAAGGCGGCATCCAAGGCAATGGAGCCCGTGGGGATTGCTTCAACATCCAACTTGATTTCGCCGCCTAATTTCATTATGGAGCCCTTGCCATATTGTTTCTCGATTTGGGCAAGGGCGAGCTCCAAGGCCTTTTGCCGGCTGGAAAGCTCTTCTTTCTTCTTTACTTCAGACATAACTACCTCCGATCTTAAAAAGATTTGCTTACGCAAGCAGCAATTTTAGCGCCCGAATTTCTCAACTGCTTCGGACAGAATAGAGAAAAAATTATACCCTTTTTTGGTTTGGGTGTCAACACCTATAGGCGGGCACCTAAAGCCAGAATGCAGGAGTTATTATTTACAGCCGGCCTTTTCAAGCCACTGGCTAAACTGGAGATTATGGGGGTCTATTTGCTTAGCCAGCTTCCATTCTTTACAAGCCGCGTCATACTTACCTTCTTCGCGGAAAAGAAACCCTAAATTCCAGTGCGCATCGGCGTAGTCAGGGGCCAGCTTTAAGGACTCGGCAAAAGCCAAATGGGCATAATCATAAAGCCGGTATTGGCTGAAAAGTATCCCCAGCCCATTATACATATTCACAATATCTACGCCCTTACGAATTATCTTAAGATACTCGTGCTTAGGTGGAAAGCGGATATTGCCGCGGGAAGTTAAAATGTCGTCTAATCCCAAGCTGAGACCGATTTCTTTTATTGCTCGCTCCCCATTGCCTTTGGCGATATAGATCAGCGCCAAGTCAGAATGCACCACCAACAACTTGGGGTGGAGGGCAAGTGCTTTCAGATATTCCTGCTCCGCGGCAGCATATCGCCGTTGGTTTAAATAGACATTGCCCAAGTTCACATGCGCCAGCCAGCTTTGGGGGCTGAATTTCAGGATATTCTCATAAAAAACCTGCTCATTATGCCAATCGCGATTATGCCAGACGGTACCGAAACCCGACATTGCCGCAAAGCATAAGACGAAAACCGCTGCCGCGCGTTTCGTGAGCAATCTGAAAATCAGAAACGCCAGAATCGCAAAAAATCCTATCGCCGAAAAATAAATAAAATGTTCCGCCAAGAAAGAATTGATGGGAAAAATTCCCGACTGCGGCAGAAGCCAAAGCAAAAACCACGCCGACCAGAAAAATATTTGCCGGTCTCTTCTGTACCAAAAAAACAGTCCCCCGATAATAAACGCAAGAGAAACTACGCCGCAGATAACATAGACATCCAGATGCGTCGGGACCAGAAAGGTCCGGGACATATGCAGACCAAAAGGGAAAAAGAGCATCCCGAAATAGAAATTGAAATTGGCCGCAAATATCATCAGCCGTTTTAAAACCGGGACATTTGCCGTTGCCGGCAGGGTATCGCTGAATTTGAGAATGGTATTCCTAAGAAGAATATAAATCAGACCAAGGATAATAAAAGGTCCGTGCCGCCTTAAGAAAGACGAACCATTCTTCAGTTTGTCCGGCTCAAAGGAGAAATCGTATAGCCATAAGACCAAAGGAAAGATGACGGCTAGTTCCTTGGAAAGCAAGCCTAAGGCAAAACTTAATAATGCCGCGATAAACAAAACCCGTGATTTTTCTTTGGCAAAATGGGGATAATTTATGAAAAGGAGCAGGCTTAAAAACAAAAATATCCCCAGCAACACTTCTGCCCGGCCGGAGGTATAGGCCACCGCTTCACAATAAATCGGATGCGCAGCAAAGAAAACCGCAGTAAACGCTGCCAACCGCCTGCTGCCGGATATTGCCCCGACGAGAAAATACACCAAAACCGCGTTAAGCATAAAAAGTATGACGCTGGTCAGGTGAAAACCGAATGGATTAAGTTTCCAGAAATGATAATCAGTCATATAAGAAATGGTCTGCAAGGGCCGGTAAAAGTTGGCTTCGCTTTTTACGCCGATGGTTAAATCGCTTAAAAAAACCTGCGGCAGGAAGCGGAAACTGCGGATTAAATAATTCTTCTTCACTAATAACTCGTCGTCAAGAAACAGCGGCGAGAAAAGCGAGTTGGCGTAGAGAGCAGCGACAAGAATTATAATAAAAACAACCGGGGCAAAACGTCCAAGCTTAAAGAAGGCCATGCCTATAAATCAAGGGTAGGATTGCAGGTTGCCGCAGTATTGCAGTAAAGCAGCCGGCCGGTCTGGTCCACGGATAAACTCCTCACCCCGGTGGTCCGCCACCGGCTGGGCCGGCCGATTATCCGAAAGCCGGTGGTACCGACAAGGGCATAGGTATAATAGTAACCGTCCTTGGGGTTGGTTTGACTGGTATTCGTCAAATTGGAACTGACATACGGTGGCGAGGCGCTGGACAAGGTCGGTAGATCCGGCGGAAAGTCACTATTTTGGAATAAATAAAGATTGCAGGCATTTCCCAGGGTCTTTATCGCGGCAATGGCACCGGCTTCGTTACCGTTAAGTTTGCCACGAACCATTGCCGGAATAGCGATTACCGCCACAATCATGATAATTCCGATTACAATCATGATTTCGGCTAAGGTGAAACCTTTTTGGTTTTTAAAGGTATTTGCGTTCATCTCATTCTAAAAAAAGCGGGGCTTTTGCAAACCCCGCTTTTTTGACTGCTCACCTTGTTGCCTTTTCCAACCTTACGGTGTCAACACACCTCCGGTAGTGATGGTGTAAGTGGTAGTGCCTGAAGAGCCCACAGAAACCGGCGTAGCAACAACGGTGTAACCGGTGGCTGCCCAAGTACAGGTGATCGTGAAACCCGAAGAGGCTAATCCGCAGTAACTACGATTAAGATACGGCGGCGAAGCACTGGTCAATGCCCCTTCGTTCGTAGGATACGAACCGGCATTGGCCGAGGCATAGGTCTCGGCTGCGGTAGACAGCGTCCTAAGGGTCGTCTGGGCCGCGGTGTTGTTGGCGGTGATTCTTGCCCTTAACAAGTTAGGTATGGCGATAGCTGCCAACAAGGCGATAATAGCTACGACAATCATAATTTCTACCAAGGTAAAACCTTTGTTTTTCATCTTAATTCTATCCTCCTCTCCAGACCCGGATTAGAAGCGCCTGATTTTCCTTAAGTTGTCAGGATAAGAAATTGCAGGAGCTTGAGTTATTATTCCTGTCTCAACCTATTTCTTCTCCAGCGCTTAAGATAAATCCTCGGGGCCTCTGGCCTGTTAAAATCAAAAATTATTTTATCACCCCCTTTTCTTCACTGTCAAGATAATTTTATATTAAAAAACCTATTCTCCATCCTGAAGAATAGGCGCTTTTTCAATTGGCAGCCTGGCTGGCTCGCGCATTTCCGGCGGCCCCTCGGCTTTGCGTCCCATCTTCACAGATGGTTTGCCTTTTTCAATTGAATCTCCAACTTTGAGACTGTTGAAAAACAATATTTTGACGCTAATTTCCGCTAATTGCTGACTAATGACCGCTAATTTTATTCGCGGTCATTCGTATTAAATTCGTGGTCATTCGCGTTTAAGGTCATTATTCAATAGTCTCACTTTTCAATTAAAGTATAAATTAAGGAAAGAATTTTTCAAGCCAACGGCAAGAAATAAAAAAAATCAGTTTGCCGGGGTCAATACGCTGCCGGTAGTAATCGTATAAGTATTGGTCCCCGTGAAACCGAAAGCTGTCGGCGCTGCCGTAAAGGTATATCCTGAAATACTCCAAACACAGGTGAAACTGAATCCGGAATAAGTCCCGCCGCAATAACTGCGGTTTAAATACGGCGGGTTAGCCCCGGTTAGGGTCGCTTCTGAAGTGGGAAATATGGCCGCATTTGCCGCGGCATAAGCCTCGGTGGCCGTCGCCATAGCCCGCAGGGTTGCCCGGGCCACGGCGTTATTCGCATTGGCCCTGGCCCGCAAAATATTAGGTATGGCTATCGCAAACAACAAAGCGATAACCGATATTATTATCATAATCTCTACCAGGGTAAATCCTCTCGTTTTCATATCAATTAAAGGACTCCAGCGCCAGCCCAATCGCCGCGACCAACGAAGACGATTTACTGGACAGGAGTCCCGCATCCGCCGCAGGACTCACAATTAAATTTTGGGTTGGATTAAGTATGCTAACCTTTCTTCCTAAGTTTTCCGTCAAAAAATCAACCAGCCAGCCCAAGTTTGCCGTGCCGCCGCTTAAAAATACCTCATCCACTACCAGTCCAAACTCGCTTTCATAATAATCAAAAGAAAGGTAAACCTCATTTAGCAGATTACCCAATACCGGCTCGATGGTTTTAAAGGCCTCCTGATCGCGGGGACTCAAAGAAAGCTTCTTCTGCTCGGCAGCCTGAGAGTCTATCTCCAATTTCTCTTTTATCAGATTGGTAATGCTCTCCCCGCCGATTTGGACATCGCGCATGAAATAGCAGTAGTTCTCGCGAATTATGTTGATGTTGGTCACCCTGGCTCCGATATTCAACAGGCCTACGGTGATATTCTGTTTATCAGGGTAATTTTCCTGAAAGACATTCTTTAAAACCATAGAATCAATAGTGATTACCTGCGGCTCCAAACCAGCCTCCTGTAAAAGCTTAAGCCGGCTGTCAACAACCTCTTTCTTTGCCGCAACCATCAGGACCTTGATATTTTTCTTTTCTTCGTCAACCTTTAATACCTGGTAGTCGGATATCCCCTGCTCGTTGTCAAAGGGCACATATCTTTCTATTTCAAAACCCATCGCCCTTCTCAGCTCTTCTTCGGACATAAGGGGCAGGAGGAGATATCTTACAATCACCCCCTCGGGGAAAACCGAGGCGTTGACCTTTTTTACGGAAATGGCAGCCTGTTTGCAGGCGGATTTAATCGCCTCGAGTGTGCCTTTGGGATTTAAAAAATCTATCTCGCGGTAACCTATCCCGGAAATCCGAAAACGGTCAGCATCTTTGTGAATCTGACAGACCTTCACCGAGTGATTACCGATATCCACGCCTACTGCCGGCTCAGAACGCGAGGAGACCTTTCTAAGCGGGGTACCGATTCTCAATTTATCTTACCTCTTTAGTTTCTCTCTCTGTTTTTAAATATTGGTTGAGATAATAGCTTGCCTTGGCAGGGTCAGCAAGCCTCTCGTAGGTTTTGGAAAGACTCAATAAGGAATCCCGGTCCGCAGCATCTAACTCCAATACCTTAAGATAATTGTCGGCGGCATCGGAATAAAGCTTAAGTTTTCCGTAAAGCAAACCGAGGTTGAAATAGATATTTTTATTTGGTCCCTCAGCCGCCAGGGCCTTTTTATATTCGGCAATCGCCTCGGCATAGTTTCCGTCTTTTGCCAAATTATAAGCTAACAATTCATAGTCAGGAGGCGGCGCAGCTTCTGCCAAAGCCGGATGCGGTATAGATGGGCCGGGTTGCAATTTAAGCAGAGACTCGGAGATCTCCTGCTGTTTTACCAGCCGGGAATTATCATTCCTTAAGTTGGCAATTTCCCTCTCCTTCTGCGCCTTCTCAGCCTTTAATTCCCCTATCGCCTTTTGAGTGCCCGACAACTCATTCTTAAGACGCTCAACTTCGGCACGCGAGGTCGCAAGCTCTTTACGCAGTTTCTGCACCGACTGCTCATCCCAAGACGCCTTTAATTTCTTGAGGCCGGCGATTTCCTTTTCCTGCTCTAAAATCTTCTGGCGCGCAATTCTTAAGGATGCTTCGGTATCTTCGCTGCTTAACCCGCAGTCTTTAAGTAGTTTCTCAAGTTGCCGGATTTTATCGGCGGTATTTTCGCGGTGAGCCGCGTGCTCTTTATCCCAAATAGCGCTTTGCTTTCTTAAAGTCTTTAATTCTTCTTCAAGACTGCGCTTCTGTTGCTTAAGAGTTTCTATCTCCTTTTTAAGCGCAGTATTTTGGGCCTCCTTCAAGGGCTTTGCCGCGACGGGAATTGACTTTGCAGCTTCCAGCTCGGTAATGCGTCTTTGCAGGGTATCCCTTTCAGTCTTAAGCCCCTGATTCTCCTCTAAAAGCTCATTGACATAAAGC
>JBMONJ010000074.1:0-12918 GCA_049324655.1 Candidatus Omnitrophota bacterium
TTTTTAATATTCTTGGTCCTCTGTTTTGCGTTTCCTTAAGCGCGTGGCTAGGCACGGCGGGTTTAGTTGCCTATTATTTCGGCGTAGTCTCGTTGGTTACCGTCCTCGCCAATATTCTCATCGTGCCGCTAACTTCATTTATTACCGCTTGCGGCTTTGCCTTGATAATTTCGGCCAAGGCCCTGCCGCAGGCAAGCTTTTTGTTCGCCAAGAGCTGCGAGACCGGGGTATGGCTGATGTGGCGGATAAACTTTATTTTACTGAGAATGACCGGCGCGTACTTCTATATCAAGGCCTTTCCCGCCGCTTACCTTCTGGGATATTACTTGCTGCTGGTTGGGTTTTTCGCAAAGTTGACAAATCGCGGCAAGTGTGATACATTGAGGCCGATATGAAAAAAATCGTTGCTTTAATTTTGATATTATTTTTTGCCCCAGTTACCAGCGCCAATGCCTACTGGATTTGGACGCCGCAGACCGGCCGGTGGATAAATCCCCGCACTGAGGTCAAGGGTTCGCCAGAAGAGCAGCTTAAGTTCGCGCTGGAGCTTTTTACTGCCAAGGAATACAAAAAGTCTGAGCAGGAATTTATCAAGCTTATCCACCGTTACCGCCGCGCCAAAGAAGCAGCCGAGGCCCAATATTACATTGGTAGGATTATGGAGGATACCAATCGGCCTTTTCAGGCTTTTCTCGCTTATCAGCGGGTCATTGATAAATATCCCTTTAGCGAGCGGCAAGCCGAGATCGTCGAGCGCCAGTATAATCTCGGCGAACGCCTGATGAAGGCCAAGATTACCTTTTGGGATTCGGTTGCCGGCAAGGAGTATAATGTGATTGAGATCTTCCGCAAGGCGGTGGAGAACGCGCCATTCGGCAAATACGCAGCCATTAGCCAGTATAAAATCGGTCTGGTCTTAAAGAATGCCGGGATGTATTCCGAGGCGAGGCAAGAATTCGAGAAAGTCGTCAATGAATATCCACAGAGCGAATGGGTCAAGGCCTCCCGCTACCAAATCGCCCTTTGCGATGCCAAGGCCGCTCCCAAGCCGGCGTATGATCAGTCCACCACCAAGGATGCGGTAAAGGAATTTGAGGAATTTGTTAAGACCTATCCCGGCGCAGAACTTACCGACGAAGCCAAGAGTCACATCCGGGATTTAAAGGATAAAGAAGCGGAAAACAATTTTAAGATCGCCCAGTTTTACGAAAAGCAGAAGGCCTTTGCCGCGGCGAAAATCTATTACAACACCGTGGTAGAAGATTACCAAGGGACCCAGTGGGCAGTTAAGTCCCTTGAGCACCTGCGGATTTTGGAGAAGAAGGGGAAATGAAAGCTAAGAAAATAACATCTTACGCAGATTATCGCAAATTTATTTTCTTCGTTTTTTGGATTATGCTGTTGTCGGGCTGCGGATATACCACGCGCTCGGCAATCACCACTTATCGCACGATATATGTAGAGCCCTTTAAGAACAAAATCACCTACACCGACGAGTATGCCGAGCAAAGGAAGGTCCTTGATTATTTCCCGCTTTTGGAGGTAAAGATTACCACGGCGACCGTGGACCGCTATCTTTTTGACGGTAACCTCAAGGTAGTTAAGGAAGAAAATGCCGATGTGGTGTTAAAAGGAGAATTGTTAGGTTATGACCGCGAGGTCTTGCGTTATGACGATAACAATAATCCGCTGGAATACCGCATCAATCTGGTGGTGAGTTTAAGCCTGTGGGACAGGAAGGAAAACAAGTTGCTCTGGCAGGAGTCCCGTTTTATCGGCGATACCTCTTATTTCACCTCCGGCAGTTTAGCCAAATCCGAAACTGCTGCGGTCAATGACGCAGTCACTGATTTAGCCCGCCGTATTGTCGAGCGTACCGTGGAGCAATGGTAAATCTCGCCTGCCTGCCGGACAGACAGGCCTGCCTTTTTTTAGGTCCGGATTTTTCCGCAAAAGAAAAAAGAGCCGAGCTCATCAAAAAGGAACTTTTTAAAGGAAAGGCCTCGGTCTTTGACGAAGAGGTCTTTTGGGGCCGGGAATTGCGCCTGCATAGATTGTCCGAGGCCTTAAAGCGTTCGGCCGGTCCTTCGGGTTTGCGACTTCTGATAATCAAAGAAATAGATAAGCTTGAGCCTTCCTGCCAAGAGGCCCTGTTGGTTTTTTTAAAAAAACCGCTTAAGGCAGTGCATTTGATTTTGGACAGCGAAAGGGAAGAGCTGAAAGAGGGTTTCCTCGTCCAGCTTTCCCGTTTGTGCAAGGTGATGAGTTTTAAGGGAAAGGCAGGGGTGGAGGTTTTTGGGTTAGGACGGGCCATTGCCGGCAGGATGCCGGCAATGGCCCTTAAGCTTTTAAACCAGCTTCTCTTAACCGGAGAGAAGCCGCCGCGGATTTTGGGCTTTCTCCTCTGGCAGTGGAAGAAACTGCAAAGCGGCCTTTCCGAACAAGATTTCTCGCGGGGGCTTAGACTGCTTCAAGAAGCGGACTTGAATATAAAAAGGGGAAGGTTAAGGCCGGATTTCGCCTTGGAGCTTTTGGTAACCAAGCTTGCGCTGTGCACTGCGCCCCGCAATTCCCGGCGGGATTAGGTTTTTTTGCCCAGCGAGGAAATCTTGCGGCTGAGGCGGGATTTAAGCCGGGCTGCCTTGTTCTTGTGAATAAGTTTTTGTCCAATGGCCCGGTCCAGCTTGGAAATTAACTCCTTAAAGAATTTCCCGGCCTCTTCGGCATTCTTGGCGTTTATCAGCGTGTGAATCTTTTTGATAGCCTTCTTGAGGTTGTTCTTGAGCTTCAGGTTGCGCTCGCGGCGCTTTTTATCCTGACGCATTTTCTTAATGGCGTTTCTTCTCTGAGGCATTTCATTACTCCTTTTTTGCGATTACAGCGATTTAATTAGATTACAACGATTCTGGTTTGAGAAAAATATATCAGAGTCAGGCCAAACTGTCAAGCGCACTGTTTTTGTGGTAAGATATCATTATGAATAAGCTGGCTATTCTTGCTCCTGAAGTAGAACCCGCCGTCAGAGACGAATGCTTTGACTTCAAAGAAATTCCCGCCTCTTCAGGAATCTACGGAATCCACCCCTATCCGGCGATGTTTCACTTCTTAGTAGTCCGGGAGATAATTAATAATTTTTCCAAGAAAGGCAATTTGGTCTTGGGCCCTTTTATGGGCTCCGGAGTCGTCGCCGGCGAGTGTTTAATCGCTGGCAGAGATTTCGTAGGATACGACATCAACCCCTTGGCGGTTTTAATATCCAAGGTGCGCACGACTCCGCTTCCCTGTAAGACTCTGTTAGACGCGCTGGAAAATGTCTCGGCGGATTTCTCCCGTAAAAAACCGTCCCGCATTGATTTTCATAATATTGATTACTGGTTTGAAGAAGAAACCATAAAAAGTCTATCCCGCTTGAAGCAGGCAATATTCGCCGTTAAGGAAAGCAAAATCAGGGATTTCTTCAAAGTTGCATTTTCCGAGACGGTAAGGAGGGTTTCCAATACGCGATACAATGAGTTTAAATTATTTAGAAGGACAGACGATAATCATTCGGATGCCCTCAAGACCTTTCGCGAGACCCCGCTTAAAAATATCGGGCTGCTTTCGGAATTTTATCGCTTGTCGTCGCAGACGCTGGTTAGGTTGAATTTAAATGAAGGGAATTTTCTTGACGGCGTTTTGTTAGACGACAATTCCGTTGATTTGATATTAACATCCCCTCCGTACGGAGATTCAAGGACGACAGTTGCTTACGGCCAATTTTCCCGGCTGTCTTTGCAATGGCTGGATTGGGAAGAAAATGTTGACCGTACCTCGCTGGGCGCAAGGCCCAAAGACATTGTTTATGATTTGCCTTCCAAAATACTTTATGACTTTCTGGAAAGAAGCGCAGTTATAGATGAGAAGCGCGCCAAGGAAGTTTTTTCGTTTTACCAAGATTTATTTGCCGCAGCTGAGCTTGCGGCAGAGAAGGTAAGAAAGAATGGTTTTGTTTGTTTTGCGGTGGGTAACCGCAGGGTAAAAGGATTTGAGCTGCCGACGGACAAAATCGTCGCGGATTTCTTTGCGCATCCCGGCTTGCGGCATCAGAAGACTATCGTCAGGTTGATATCTAACAAAAGGATGCCCGCAGAGAATTCCCCGTTGAATGTTTGCGGCGACCAAGACTCCACCATGCGCTACGAATATATCGTAGTGCTTAAGAAGGAGGGAGAGACTAAATTAAAAAGTCAGATAGCCGAGCAAAATCGTAGAAAACAAACCGGAGAGCCTTGGATTAAACCATATGATAATATTTGAAAGCGACGGAGAAAAAAATAACGGATGAGATCATTTTTGATATTTTTCCTGATTCCCTGATACCCTGCTTTCCTAGTTACTGATGTCTCGATCCCCCGATATCCTAAGCTGATAAGAATATCGTATGATAAACATGTCAACCAATAAATCTTCTCCCCGGCACCCGCATCATCATATTGCCAAGTCCGCCTCGCTGATTAGTATCGCGACGGTGGTCTCCCGCGTACTGGGTTTTATCCGCGATATCCTGATCGCTCAATTTTTCGGCACGGCCCAGAGCGCGCAGGCCTTTGTAGTGGCCTTCCGCATTCCCAATCTTTTTCGCGATCTTGTCGGCGAAGGCGCGGCCAATGCCGCGGTAGTACCGGTATTTTCCGAATATCTGGCCAAAGAAAGAAAAGAAGAATTCTGGAAGCTGTTCAATGTGGTCATGAATTTATTTCTCATAGTTACTGCGGTAATCACCCTGTTAGGAATATTTTTCGCGCCATTAATAGTAAAGATAATGGCGCCGGGATTTATCCGTAGTCCGGAGAAATTACTGCTGACGATTAAGCTGACGCGGATAATGTTTCCTTATCTGGTGTTAATCGCCGTTACCGCCTACGGAATGGGCGTGTTGTTTACCTTTCGCTCTTTCTTCGCTCCGGCCTTTGCTCCCTGCCTTTTGAATCTGGCAATGATTACCGCGGCGATGTTGGCGTCGGGAAGAATGCCGGAGCCGGTAGTGGGCTTGGCAGTTGGCGTGGTGGCTGGCGGGATTTTGCAATTATTGTTTCAGGTGCCTCCGCTTTTTAGACGGGGGATGCAGATAATGCCGGTTAAGGACTTTCGGCATCCGGCGGCGCGCAAAATCGGCCGGTTGCTTTTGCCCAGAGTCTTTGGCTCGGCAGTATATCAGCTTAATTTAATGGTAGATACGATTTGCGCTTCTTTGGGCTTTGTCGTCGGAGAAGGCGCGGTAGCCGCGATTTATTATGCCAACCGGGTGATTCAATTTCCGCTGGGGGTATTTGGCGTGGCCTTGGCTTCGGTGGTTTTGCCGACGCTGTCGGGTTATGCCGCGCAAAAGGATGCCGGACGGTTTAAAGACACTTTGTCATTTTCTTTGCGCGGCATAACCCTGATTATGTTTCCCTGCGCCGTGTTTCTTTTGGTCTTATCCCAGCCGATAATCCGGGTTTTATTTCAGCGCGGAGAATTCGACGGTTATTCAACGCAAATCACTGCTTGGGCGCTTTTATTTTACGCGCTGGGTCTGTTTTCCTACAGCGGCGTAAAGATTTTGGTGAGCTCTTTTTATTCTTTGCAGGATACGGTTACTCCGGTAAAGATCGCCGGAGTTTGTCTTATAGTGAATGCGGTGTTGAATATTATTTTGATGTGGCCTTTAAAGGTCGGCGGTATTGCCTTGGCCAGCGCCGCTTCTGCAACGCTGAATTATTTTCTGCTCTATGCGCAGATTAAAAAAAGGATTGGAGTGTTAAGGATTGGGCTGCGGCAGTATCTCTTTAAGGTAATGACTGCCGCAGCCCTGATGTTCCTTTTAACCTTTATCCTCTGGAACCGCTTTTTTCTGCAGCTTGACCCCCTTACGCATCTGGCAATAACTGTTTTTGCCGGCGTCGCCGGATTTATCGTCTTTTGTCTTTTTCTGCGCGTTAAGGAAATGCAGGACCTCTGGCTATGGATATTAAACCGATGAAACCCCAAAGCCGCCCGCTTTCTTTTAAAGAAAAGATTTGGAAGGCGGCGTGCGAAATTCCTATAGGCCAGACGCGTTCCTACGCCTGGATAGCGCGTAAAATTGGCCAGCCTAAGGCCGCGCGCGCCGTGGGTCAGGCCTTGAAAAAAAATCCGTATCCAATTATCGTGCCTTGTCACCGCGTGGTTTCCTCCAATGGCTCCTTGGGCGGTTATGCGCTGGGAAAGAATAAGAAGAAGCTTTTGTTGAAGTTGGAAAAGAGGATTGTGGAGAAGTTGGGGCTCGAACCTTAATTTGAAGAAATCAAATATCAAAAATCAAAATTTAAAATGACAAACCAAAATGCAAAATTTTTGAATTTTAGTTTGTGATTTTGATTTTTGGACTTTGATTTTTGATTTATAAACCGTTACCGAATGCCAGAGAATAATGCTTGCATACCGACGCTGAATTTGTTATAAAATAAAACTATGCAAATCAAAGACCTATTAATGACTATGGTGGAGCGCCAAGCCTCGGATCTCTTTTTAAGGGCGGAGAGCGCGCCGCGCCTTAGAGTGGAAGGCCGGATGATTACCTTGGAGCATGCCCCTTTGTCCGCGCAGGAGATGTGGAATCTTTCGCGCGAGGTAATCCCCGAAGAGAAAGGCATTGACCGGCTTAAAGTGGAATTAGATTCTGACTTTGCCCTTTCCATTTCCGGAGTGGGCAGGTTCAGGGTTAATGTATTTTTGCAGCGGGGCACGCCGGCCATGGTTATCCGGCACATCAAGGATACTGTCGGCAGCTTTGAGCAGTTGAATCTGCCGGCAGAAATCTTAAAAAGATTTTCGCAGGAGACGCAGGGTTTAATCTTAGTCACCGGCCCGGCTGGCAGCGGAAAGAGCACCACCATTTCCACTATGCTCCAGTATGTCAATGAGAATATGGAGCGCCATATCATTACCGTCGAGGATCCTATCGAATTTTTGTTCCGCGACAAGAATTCGTTTATCAATCAGCGCGAGTTAGGATTGGATGTGCAGAGCTACCCTTCGGCGCTGAAGCACTTTACTTTGCAGAGCCCGGACATTATTTATATCGGGGTTATTCGCGATCCGGAAACGATGTACGCGGCAATGTCCGCGGCCGAGACCGGCGTTTTGGTGGTATCCACCCTGCATACCATTGATGCGGTGCAGACTATCGAGCGAGTCATAAACCTTTACCCGCCGCATCTGCACGGAGAAGTGAAGATGCAGTTGTCGCTGCTTTTGAAAGGGGTTATCACTTTGCGGCTTCTGCCCAGAACCGAGGGCGCCGGCCGCATCCCTGCCTATGAGACGATGGTTTTAACCCCCACCATTGCCCGCCTTATCCGCGAAGGAAAACTCACCGAGATAAAACATTTCATTGAAGAAGGCGCGATGTTCGGTATGCAGTCGTTCCGGCAGTCTTTGGTCAAGCTCGTTAAAGAAGGTAAGGTCTCGGAAGTGGAAGCGAGGAGCTACGCGGACAGCAAAGACGAGTTTGACTTGGAGCTAAGGGGCATCAAGCGCATCGCGAATTCTGTGTGATAATTTAGAATATCAAAAATCAAAATCCAAAAATCAAAATCACAAACTAAAATTCAAAAATTTGTTTGATTTTTGCATTTTAATTTTCTATTAGACATCTATAAGGAGGTTGAAGTGATTGACGAAATCAAACGCGGCTTGGCCGAGATAGAAGAAAAAATCGAACACCTGCGGGGGTATCTTTGAGGTAGATAGAAAAGAGAGCCGCATCGCCGAAATCTCGAAAAAAATGTCCGAGCCGGACTTCTGGCAGGATAATATTTCCGCCAACAAATTAGTCCAAGAGCAAAAATCCCTGCGCGATACAATTGAACCCTGGCAGGAGGCCAAGAAAAAATTCCTTGAGCTGCAGGAATTTTCCGAGATTGCCGGCGGGGATCCCGGGCTGCTCGGGCAAATCTCTTCTGACCTCGTCCAGCTTAAAGAAAAGGTTGACCGCCTTGAGTTTCGCGTGCTTTTAAGCGGGCAGTTTGACCGCGCCAACGCGATATTGAGCATCAATGCCGGCGCCGGAGGCACTGAGTCTTGCGACTGGGTGGGGATGTTGTTGCGGATGTACCAGCGCTGGGCTGATTCGCGAAAATACCAGGTCGTCACCACTGACATTCTTCCCGGAGAAGAGGCGGGCATAAAGAATGTTACTCTTCAGGTGATCGGCGAATACGCCTTCGGATATTTAAAATCCGAAAGCGGTGTGCACCGTTTGGTGCGCATTTCTCCTTTTGACGCCAATAAAAGAAGGCATACCTCTTTTGCCTCAGTAGAGGTTATACCGGAAATTGCCGAAGAGGTCGCGCTGGAAATAAAACCCGAAGCGTTAAAGATAGATGTTTTCCGCTCTTCCGGGCCGGGCGGCCAGAGCGTTAACACCACGGACTCTGCAGTAAGAATAACCCATCTTCCGTCGGGAGTAGTCGTGCAGTGCCAGAACGAGCGCTCCCAATACCAGAATAAGCAGACGGCTTTAAAGATCTTGAAGGCCCGCCTTTATGAATTAAAGCGTAAAGAGCAGGAGGCAAAGCTGTCTTCAGTCGCAGCGCAGAAACAAAAAATCGAATGGGGCAGTCAGGTGCGCTCCTATGTTTTGCATCCTTATAATTTAGTGAAGGATCACCGCACCGAGGTAGAGACCTCCAACAGCGCCAAGGTCTTAGACGGCGGGATTGATATATTTATCGAGGCGTTTTTGAAGATGAAAGAATAGAAGTGGAACACGGATTCGCACGGATTTCTTTCGGATTAACACGGATAAATTTATAATAAATGTCCGTGCTAATCCGGCTTTTCATCCGGGTATATCCGTGCAAGTAAATTTTAAACAATGTTCAACTTAATCCCCAAAAAACTAATCATCAACAGCGCGCAGAGGGCGATTGCGCGTTTGAACCCGGTGGTGAATATTCAGTTGCCCAATGATGCGCCATTTCCCTCTATTTATGCCGTGAGGGAAATGGCGCGCACCGTGTCCGTTATCAATAGCCTCGAAGAGAAGATTGGCCAGCTTTCCCAAGACCAGATGCAAAAACGCACGCAGGAATTTAAAGCGTTCATCAGGCAAGAAACGCAGCAAGCCCTTGAAGCGGTGAAAGCGGTTGAGGAACATTACCGGGCCGCGGTTTCCGCTGAGGAAAAGGAGCAGCTCAAAGAAGAATTAAACCGGCAAAAGGAAGAATTAAAACGGGAAACCGCCGCTGTCTTGGACAAGCTCCTTCCCGAGGCCTTTGCCTTGGTGCGCGAGGCAGCCAAGCGCACGATAAATATGCGCCATTTTGATGTCCAGCTCGTCGGCGGAATGGTCCTGCATAAAGGCAGGATCGCGGAAATGGCCACCGGCGAAGGAAAAACTTTGGTGGCCACTCTATCCGCGTATCTAAACGCCTTAACCGGCTCCGGCGTGCATATTGTTACCGTCAACGATTATCTGGCCAAGCGCGACAGCGAATGGATGGGGCCGGTGTATCAATATCTGGGCCTTTCCGTCGGAGTTATTCAGCACAATATGAATTCCGAAGAGCGCCAGCATAACTACGGCTGCGATATCACCTATGGCACCAACAACGAATTCGGCTTTGACTATTTGCGCGACAATATGGTGGTGTTTAAGGAAGATATGGTGCAGCGGGAATTAAACCTTGCTATTGTTGATGAGGTGGACAGCATTTTAATTGACGAGGCCAGAACCCCTTTGATAATCTCCGGCCCGGCTGAGGAATCCACGGAAAAATATTACACGGCGAGAAACATCGCTGGACGCCTAAGCGGCCGGAGGATTACTGAGAAAGAAGAGATAGAAGCGAAATTCAAAGGCGAAGATTTAAGCAAGGGATTTGATTATATTGCCGATGAAAAGGCGCAGACCATTTCTCTGGCTGATGACGGCGAGAGAAAGGCCGCGGAATTATTCGGCGTGGAAAATCTTCATGAAATAGACACAATGGAATACCGCCATCATGTAATTCAGGCTTTGCGCGCCAAGGAGTTCTTCAAGTTGGATGTGGACTATGTGGTCAAGGACGGTCAGGTGATTATCGTAGATGAATTTACCGGCAGATTAATGCCCGGCCGCAGATGGTCTGACGGCCTGCATCAGGCAGTGGAGGCCAAAGAAGGTTTAAAGATTGAAAGGGAAAACCAGACTTTGGCCACGGTAACCTTTCAGAATTATTTCCGGATGTACAATAAACTGGCGGGAATGACCGGCACTGCCTTTACCGAGGCCAATGAGTTTAAAGAAATTTATAAATTGGATGTGGTGGTGATACCTACTAACCGGACGCTGGTGAGGGCGAATTTTTCCGACTGCATTTACAAGACTGAGGCGGAAAAATTCGCCGCCGTCGTCGAAGAAATCTTCGAACTGTATGAAAAAGGCCGTCCGGTTTTAGTGGGCACGGTTTCGATTGAAAAGTCCGAAAGACTTTCTTCATTATTAAAACAGCGCGCAGTGCCGCATCAGGTTTTAAACGCCAAATATCACGAGGCAGAGGCGCAAATTGTGGCGCAGGCCGGAAGATACCAGACAGTTACTATCGCGACGAACATGGCTGGCCGCGGCACGGATATTCTTTTGGGCGGCAATGCGGATTTTCTGGCCAAGACTTTGTTAAAAGAGAAAGCTAAAGAGCCGGATGTCAATTTGCAGCTTGAATACGAACAATATCTGGAAAGGTTTCGCTCCGAGGTCAATAAAGAGCACGAAGAGGTGGTGGCCTTGGGCGGTTTGCATGTGATTGGCACTGAACGCCACGAGGCGCGCAGAATTGACAATCAGCTGCGCGGCCGTTCGGGAAGACAAGGCGACCCGGGCTCGTCGCGATTTTATGTTTCCCTGCAGGATGATTTAATGCGCTTGTTTGGCTCGGACCGGATTATGCTGATTATGGAAAAGTTGGGGATGGAAGAGGGGCAGGTAATTGAGCACCCCTTTGTCAGCCGGGCGATTGAAATCGCCCAGAAGCGGGTGGAAACGCATAACTTTGAAGTTCGTAAGCAACTATTAGAATACGACAATGTAATGAACAAGCAGCGGGAAATAATTTACAGTCTGCGCCGCCGCGCCTTGGAAGGACAGGGGGTGCGGGATTTTGTAGAGCAGTCCGGCGAAGGATTATTGGAGAGCATTTTGAACGCGCATCTTTTAAAGGATGAAGAGGGCGGCTTAGCGGGTTTGGCCGTGGCCGTAAAGGCCTCTTTTGGCGTGGAAATGGATTTTGCCGGAATGGAAAATTTAAGCCGGGAGGAATTGCGCGCCCAGATTGCACAAAAGATTACGAACTTCTACGCGGAAAAGGAAAAGGCAATAGGCGCCGAGCAATTGCGCGGCCTTGAGCGGTTGGTGATGCTTCAAGTAATTGACGCCAAGTGGAAAGACCATCTTTACGCAATGGATAATTTAAAGGAAGGGATTGGGTTAAGGGCTTATGCGCAGCGCGATCCCTTAGTAGAATATCAGCACGAGGCCTTTTCGATGTTTGAGGAGATGTTTAATTCCATTGGCGATGAGGTGGTGGAGACCGTTTACAAGATTCAAGCCGCGCGGCCGCAGAAATTAAAAGGGGTGTTTGACGCTCTACCAAAGGAATTTGTGCACAGTGAATTTTCGACGATGGAGATGGCAAGAGGAGGGGCGCAGCCGGAAGAGTCGGAAGAAGTTCAGCCGGCTGCGCCCCAGCCTATCCACCGCGACCTCCCCAAGGTCGGCCGCAACGACCCTTGTCCGTGCGGGAGCGGGAAGAAATATAAGAAGTGTTGTGGAAGATAATGTTTGCGAATCAGGCGTTTTTCTTGCTCTATGGATTCTACGGGTCCTGTCGTGGACGGTTTCTCGCCGCACCGCTTGATTTTCCCCGGCGCGGAAAATCTTCGCTCGGGCGAAAACTCTTGCTCTCCCTCGCTTCGCTCGGGATCCATGCCCGCAAGAGTTTTCTAACGTGCTGCTCGAAACCAGTCCACGCCACCCGTATCACTGAATTCGCTGCGAAAAACGCCTGATTCGCTTTTGAGATTCGAGAATCAAATTGCCGCCTGCAAGAGCACTTATTTACATTTGAAAAATAATGGGAATATCGCGATGAGTTTAAAAAAGAATGTTTTTGGAAGCAATAGGTGGCACGGATGTGAATGCTATTGCGATACGCCTAAGGGTAGAATATCCGAGGTTGCCTGGGTACGAAATTTTGAAGGAAGCTATGCATCTCCAATAACAATCGTTCGGAATATAGCGGAATTATTAGTGCTTCATAAGGCAGCCATTATAAATGAAATACAAACAAAAAAGCCGATACACGAAACCCAAATCGACAACGATACGTTACCGAGACCCAAACCGACAAACGACACCCAGATAGACAAAGTAGATTAGACAATGAAATTAGTTTTACTTTCTTCCTTAATTTTATCTTTAAGTTTCTCCCGGTTTGACGCCGGGGTTGCGGCGTGGGTGGGGCTTTTGCCCCTGTTTTTTTCTCTGGAGGGCAAAAGCCCCAGACAGTCTTTCCTTCTAAGCTATCTCTGCGGTTTTCTTTTTTTCCTCATCACCCTTTACTGGCTAATTCATGTAACTCCCGCCGGCTGGATAGGGCTGTGTCTTTACCTCGCTCTTTATTTCGGTTTATTCGGCTTGATATTTTCTATTTTTAAAAAGGCCATTTCGCTCTTAATACTTTTTGCCTTGCCTTCGGTTTGGGTGCTTTTGGAATATCTGCGCAGCCACTTATTGACCGGTTTTGGTTGGGCGCTTCTCGGCTATTCGCAATATAAATTTCTTCCGGTTATTCAAATCGCAGATATCTTTGGCGCTCTTGGCGTGTCGTTTTTGGTGGCAATGGGGAACGCGGCGATTTATTTGATTTTAAAACGGAG
>JBMONJ010000075.1:0-12855 GCA_049324655.1 Candidatus Omnitrophota bacterium
GACTCCCGCCGGCCGCGGGCCAGCCCCAAGTCTCGCCGTCATTTGACGACTGTCCCGATCTGCTCGCCCAAGACCGCCCGCTTGATGTTCCCGTATTTAGTAAAATTAAAAACCACGATGGGCAATTTATTATCCATGCATAGGCTTATCGCCGTGGCATCCATAACCTTGAGCCGGCGCCTTAAAACTTCCAGATAACTTAAGGAGGAGAATTTTTTGGCTGACTTTATCTTTTGGGGATCCGCAGAATATACGCCGTCAACCTTGGTGGCTTTTAAAATGGCGTCGGCGTGAATTTCCATTGCCCGCAAGGCCGCGGCAGTATCAGTAGTAAAATAAGGATTGCCCGTGCCGGCGACAAAAATCACTACCCGGCCTTTTTCCAAATGCCGAATGGCGCGGCGCCGAATATATGGCTCAGCCACCGCATGCATCTCAACGGCCGAGAGCACCCGGGTAGGCACTTTCATTCCTTCCAATACATTCTGCAAGGCAAGGCCGTTGATTACCGTCGCCAGCATACCCATATAATCGGCGACCGAACGGTCCATTCCGAAATTTTTTGACTCGGCCTCGCCGCGGAAGATATTGCCGCCTCCGACGACCAAGGCGATCTCGACCTGCAAATCTTTTATCTCTTTTATCTGCCGGCAAAGCTGGGAGCACACGGCGAGATCAATGCCGTGGCCTTCTTTGCCCTGAATCGCCTCCCCGCTCAGCTTTAAGATTACGCGTTTGTATTTCGGGGACTTCATTCCTCTCCCAATTTAAAGCGGACGAAGCGGCGGATAACGATGTTCTCGCCGATCTTTGCCACTAAGGAAGTAAGATAATCCTTTATCAACATTGCCGGGTCCTTGATAAACGGCTGCCCTAAAAGACAATGGCTCTTGATAAAATCCTCTTTACTGACCACCTTTTTCAAGACCTCTGCAGGGATGTCTTCCGGCTTTAAATATTTCGGGTCCGTGGCAGCAATCTGCATTGCCACATCCCGGACAAAACGGCTGAAGTCTTCGTTTCTCGCCACAAAATCCGACTCGCAGTTTACCTCGACGAGGACGCCGATCTTGGAGCCATGATGGACATAGGCCTCTATCTTTCCCTGCAGGGCGACACGGCCGGCTTTTTTCTGGGCGATCTCCAGCCCTTTCTTGTGCAAAATCTTTTTGGCCTTTTCCAAATCGCCGCCGGCCTCCTCAAGGGCCTTCTTGCAATCTATAACCCCGCAGCTGGTTTGTTCCCGAAGCTCCTTAATTAAATTTGCTGAAACGACCATGTTCAATTTACTCCTCTTTTGCTTTGGGTTTTCCTTTTTTGACAAACAATTTAGCCTTTGGAGCACGCGCCGTCTTGGGGGTAGCATCCTGCTCGTCAAGCATTTCAATCTGCTCTAATACCTCTTTCTCGTCGGCCACTGCCTCGGCAGCTTCCCGCTCGGCCGCCGCATCCACGCCCGCTTGATACTGTCTCTTACCCTCCAATATCGCGTCGGCCAAGAGGCTGGTTACCAGACGAATGGATTTCAGCGCGTCATCGTTGCCGGGAATGAGGTAATCTATTTTGTCGGGATCACAGTTGGTATCAATGAGCCCCACGATAGGTATGCCCAATCGGCTACATTCCTCAACGGCAATCTCCTCCTTTTTGGAATCTACTACGAACACCACCTTGGGCAGACGGGTCATCTCGCGAATACCAGATAAATTCTTTTCTAATTTCTCCTTCTCTTTGGTAAGATGGGCAACCTCTTTTTTCTTAAGGTTCCCAAAGGTGCCGTCTTCCTGCATTTTTTCAATATCATTTAAACGGGTAACTGACTTACGAATGGTGGCGAAGTTGGTCAAAAGCCCGCCTAACCAGCGCCGGTTGACATAAAAAATCTGCGCGCGCTTGGCCTCAGCCTCAATCGTCTCCTGCGCCTGTTTCTTGGTGCCCACAAAAAGGATATCCCCGCCGTTAGCCGCTATATCTTTAAGGAAATCCCGGGCCGCATTCAGGCTCTCCACCGTTTTTTCAAGGTCAATAATGTATATACCGCTTCTTTCTCCGAAGATGAATTTCTTCATCTTGGGATTCCAGCGCTTGGTTTGATGGCCGAAGTGCACACCGGCCTCCAAGAGCTGCTTGATTAATTCATCTTTCATGCCGCCTCTCCTGTCTTTAGCATAGGTAGTTAATTTAAAGACTTCGCCCCTAATTTTCCGGCGAAGTTTGAAAATATAGTATACTGAAAAAACAAAAAGTTTGCAATGTTTTTGTCGCGGCCGGCCTTAGGACAGAAACTGGGTCTCGTAGAGTTTTTTATAGAGGGGACAATCGTTCAGTAGGGCATCGTGTTTACCCAAACCCACTATCCTTCCTTCATTGATGACCGCGATGCAGTCGGCCTTTTTGATAGTAGAGAGACGATGGGCGATACAGATAACCGTCCTGCCCTGCATCAGTTCATCCAGCGCCTCTTGCACTAAGCGCTCGGATTCCGAGTCTAATTGGGAAGTGGCCTCATCGAGAATCAGGATCGGCGGGTTCTTCAGTATCGCCCGGGCAATGGCCAGCCGCTGCCTTTCTCCGCCGGAAAGCTTAAACCCCAGGTCGCCGATTACCGTTTCGTAATCTAAGGGCATCTTCATTATGAAATTATGGGCAAAGGCGCGCTCGGCTGCCTCACGCACCTTAGTCTCGGCAGCCTCCAAATGGCCGTAGGCGATATTCGCCCGCACGGTATCATTAAAGAGTATGGTCTCTTGAGTAACCATCCCAATCTGCTGGCGCAGGGACTTAATGGTAAATTCCCGGAGGTCGCGGCCGTCAAAGGTAATCCTGCCTTCTTGTGAATCATAGAAACGCGGCAACAGGTTGGCCAAGGTAGATTTTCCTGCGCCAGTGGGCCCCACCAGGGCGACTATCTGGCCGACCTTGATGTCAAGGTTAATGCCGCTTAAAACCTCCGCGCTCTCCTCATCGTAGCGGAAAGAAATATTTTCGAAACTGATCTTTTCCTTTACCCCTTCCAATTCCCTGGCCGAGGGCGATTCCTTTACCGTGGGCTGCGCATCTAACACCTCATAAATCCGCACACTGGCAGCCAAGGCCTGCTGGTTCATCGCATTAACCTGACTCAACTTCTTAAAAGGGCGGATAAGGGAAAGCAGGGCGCCCATAAATAGACCAAAGACCCCGAAGGAAAGCCGGCCGGAGATTACCTCTTTGCCCATCCAATAGAAAATGGTTATACCCACCATCGCGCCGATTATCTCCATTATTGGGTTTAAGAGCAGGTTGCGCTTAATGGACTTCATCGTGAGCTTGTAGAAGTCGCGGTTCTGCCCGGCAAAACGTTTTATCTCATAATCCTCCATATTAAAGGCCTTGACGATTCTGACGCCGGTGATGGTCTCCAACAAAAGGGAATTTATATCCGCCATCCTCTCCTGCGAACGCTTGGATAATTTCCTTAGCTTCCTTCCCAACTGCACCATCGGAGCAGCCACTAACGGAAACAGCACCAAGGAGATAAGCGCCATTTTAAAATAAATGAAAAATATAAGGAAGGTAAATACCACCACTTGCAACGACTGATAGATAAGATCAGTAAAGCCGTAAGAAACGGCGTTCTCAATGACCCGCACATCGTTGGTAATGCGGGAGATAAGCTCGCCGCTGCGCTTCTGGCTGAAATAATCTAACGAGAGGGACTGTAGCTTCTGGTAAATTTTGAAGCGCAAATCGCGGATTACCCGCTGGCCGATGTCCGACATTATATAACCCTGCCAAAAGCCGAAGAAACCCTTTAAAAGGAAAATGACCAGTACGGTAAAGGCGATGATTTTGATGAGATGTATGGACGCAGTATTGTTTACGCGCGAAAGGAAATCTGCCAGAAAAGGCGGTAGCTGGTTGGGCACCACGATTTTTTTGTCGGTTAAGACCTTGTCGGTCAGCGGGACGATCATTGACAGCGAAGCACCGTCAAAAATGGCGGAAAAGAACATACACAGGCCGGCCAAGCCTAAAAGCCCCTTATAGGGCCAGAGAAAACGTAATAATTTAAGATAGTCTCGCATTTGGGTGAGTATCTTAGCATGGCGGTTGACTTTTGTCGAGCGGTTTGTTATATTGAAACGCAGATTAACGCAGATTATCCCGCCCAGCTTATAACGCTTGTGGCGGGATCCCGACATAATGAATACTTGGTAGTCGGGAAAAGATGCAGATGAACACCGATGAGTCTGACAATGATATGGATAAGCTTAGGGTAGCGGTAATCGGGGTAGGGCATTTGGGAACGAAGCACGCCAAGGTGTATTCCCAGCTTGCCGAACGGGTGAACCTCGTCGGGGTCTGCGATATTATTGAAGAAAAGGCTACGGCAGCTGGCCGGGAATTCAATTGTCCGGCATTTACCGATTATGCCGGACTTTTCGGCAAGGCCGATGCGGTTAGCATCTGCGTGCCGACATTATTACACCATAAGGTCGCCAAAGACTGCTTAAACCATGGCCTTGCCGTGCTGGTCGAAAAGCCCTTTACCACTACCCTTAAAGAAGCGGATGGATTGGTAAGCTTGGCGGAGAGAAAGAATCTTACCCTGCAAGTCGGCCATGTAGAAAGATTCAACTCTGCCTTTCAAGCGATTTGCGCTTTGGCTAAAGGGCCGCGTTTTGTGGAATGCCACCGGCTGAATCTTTTTCCCAACCGTTCGCTGGACATCGGCGTGGTCTTGGATTTGATGATTCACGACATAGACATCGTCCTCGGCTTGGAAGGCTCAGAGATTACCGATATCCAAGCCGTGGGAGTAAAAGTCCTGACTGATTTCGAGGACATCGCCAATTGCCGACTTACCTTTAAGAACGGTTGTGTGTGTAATTTAACGGCCAGCCGCATCTCCGAAGAGGTTACCCGCAAAATTCGCATCTTTACCAAGGACTCCTATATCTCGCTGGACTACTGCAAACAGGAGGCCTTCATTTACAAGAAGCATCAGGGTATCATCTCCAAACACCACCTGCCTATTGAAAAGGAAGAGCCCCTAAAGAAAGAGATAGAGTCATTTATTAATTGTGTGCTCTTCAAGGAAAAACCGCTGGTCTCTGGAAACGAAGGCCGCGCCGCGCTTGACCTCGCCCTGAGGATCCAAGAAAAAATATGGAAAGCAAAAAAATAGTCATCGTCGCCGGAGAGGCCTCAGGCGATTTGCATGCCGCCTCATTGGTGTCAGCCCTAAAAGCCTTACGGCCGCAGGTAGAATTTTACGGCTTAGGCGGCAGAAGGATGCGCGAGGCCGGAGTGGAATTATTCTGCGACTTGACCCGGCTTTCCGTAGTAGGATTTTTTGAGGTTATAAAACACCTTAAAGAAATCCGGGGGATATTCAATTCGCTCGTCGTGAAAGTCGAAGAGCTCCAACCCGACGCAGTAATCTTAGTGGATTATCCGGGATTTAATCTGCGTCTCGCCAAGGAATTAAAACGCCGGGGTTTTAAGGTCATTTATTATATCAGCCCGCAAATCTGGGCCTGGGGTTTAAAACGGATGGATTTAATCCGCGCGGTAGTGGATAAAATGATCGTGGTTTTTAAATTCGAGGAGGAGCTTTATAAAAGCTATGGCGTGGATGTGGAATTTGTCGGGCATCCGCTGTTGGATTTGGCCAAACCTCGCCCGTCAAGCCTTCGGCTTGACGAGGCGGGCTTGGCCCCCAACAAAACCACTATCGCCCTTTTGCCCGGTTCGCGCAATAAAGAGGTTGCGCGCCTGCTGCCAATAATGCTGCGCGCCTGCGCCATCTTCTGTCAAAAAAATCCCGGCGCCCAATTTCTCCTGCTCAAAGCTGAAACGGTTGACGAGGAAATCTTCCAAGCGGCCCTTGTTAATTTAAAATTGCCGTTGGCCTCAATTTCCAATCGCACCTACGACGGCTTAAATGCAAGCGACGCGGCAATTGTTGCATCTGGCACGGCCACGCTACAGACAGCCATTATGGAGGTTCCCATGGTCATTACCTACAAAGTCTCATTCCTGACTTGGGCTTTTGCCCGATGGCTGATAAAGATCCCCTATATTGGATTGGCCAATGTGGTCGCCGGCAAAAAAATCGTTCCGGAATGCGTGCAGTTTCAGGCGAGGCCGGAAATTATCGCCGGGAATTTGCAGCAAATCCTCGCCCCGGATAAGTATCCCGCCATAAAAAGAGAACTCGTCAGAGTAAAAAAGATTTTGGGCGAGCCCGGCGCCAGCCGGCGAGCCGCGGCAATTGTGGCAAGAATGCTCGATTAGTAAGGCTTGCGGTTTTTCTGGAAGAGCTGATAATAACCGGAGAGCTTAAACCAAAGGATAATTCCCGGACGGCTATTCTGGGTAATCTTGATGCGCTTTAAAGCGAACGGGTCGCGGTTAAATTTACCCTTGCCGCGATTGGTGGTAAACGCCGCATTATATCCTGCCTCTTTTGCCAGCAATTCCACTCTTTCATTAAACCCGCCAGTTGGATAGGCGAGAAACTCAACTGGAAAACCTAATTTCTTTTCCAAAAACCGCTTTGCCCCAGAAATCTCCCGACGTAGGACTTTCTCTTCCTTTACCGCAGGAAGATAAAGGTGACTAAAGCTATGCGCGCCAAAGGAAATCCGTTGCCGGTACATCTTTCTTATCTGCCAGAGCTTTAAAAACCTTGGGGTATCCACCTCTTTGGCAATAAGAAAAACTGTGGCAGGAAAACCATAACGGCTCAAAACGGGAAAGGCAAAAGTGTAATTGTCCTCATACCCGTCATCAAAGGTTATCACTATGCAATTATTGAGCTTCTTCCCCTGCTGCCTTCCCTCGATATATTCCTTAATACTGATGACCCGGTATCCAAGGCGGTTGATAAAATCCATCTGCCGCTCGAACATCTCAGGACTCACTTTGGGGGTATCCTCGTTTACTCCCGGGGCATTTACGCTGTGGTAATTAAGGATAGGGACCGTGTAAAACGGCTTATACCAAACACCCCCGCCTATGAGTAACAGTAAAACTAAACCGATGACAAAGAGTTTTCTCATCAATCAAAACTTAATCTTATCCCGCGTGGTCAGGAGCTTGACAAAGTGCGCTTTTTCTTCGGCTATCACCTCGTTGATATACCTTCTCTCGCTCTCCCGGAAATTTTCCAGCATCCCCGAGTAAAAAAGTATTGATTCGGTCTCCATATCCAAGGCCACATCCACGGCAGCGGAGATATTTCTGCCGGCGAGAATATTCTCATCTTTGGCCTTCTGTAAGGTCCCAATACTGCGGCCGGCAATGCCCTGCAAAAACAGCTCGTATTCGCCCGGGTAATTAAGCCGCGGCGCATAATCCGCGACTTTTTCCAAGATGCTGCGGAAGGTGCCGATGTGCTTTTCCTCCTCGGCAGCCAGAAAAGAAAAGGTGTCTTTCGCGCCGGAGGATTGCGCATTATCGCTTAAGGTCTTATAAAATTCTACCCCGGCCCTTTCAATGCGTATCGCTACTTCGAGTAAGTCGGAAATCTTTTCTACGCCAGCCATAGCCACCTCCTGCGTATAAATTCCAAATCCCAATTCGACAAATTACAAACAATAATTTGGGATTTGGGATTTTAAACTATTTCCACCACCTTCTCCCTCGCCTTCGCTCCTCTTTTAATAAATACCGCGCGCTTTCTGACCTTGAAAAAATCAGCCAACATCGCGATGACGGCATCATTGGCCTTATTGTCTACGGCCGGCGCAGTGGTGCGGATTTTGAAAATCCCACCCTCTTCCTTTATTTCATTTTTCTTGGCGCGAGAAAAAACCCTGACTTTGATTAACATCGTTTATTTTATCGCCAGCATACGGTCAATAGCCCGCTTGGCCTTCTGGCGAATTGGATCAGGGACGCGTACCGCGTATTGCATTTCCTCCAGCGACCAAAGGACCTTTTCCAGATTAGTGCGTTTCATATTCGGGCAGACCGGCAGCTCTGAGGCCGGATAGAATTTCTTACCCGGATTGTCCTTGTGCAGGCGGTGGATAATTCCTACCTCAGTACCGACGATAAACTCTTTGGCCTCGGATTCCTTGGCGAATTTGCACATCCTTCCCGTGGAGAGCGCCACATCAGCCAAGGCGATTACTTCCGGGATACACTCCGGATGAACTATTACTTTGGCATGGGGATGCAGCCGAATTTGTTTGATAATATCTTCGGGCCGAATCTTCACATGGGTCGGACAATAACCATCCCAGCTTATAAGCCGGCGGCCGGTTTTCTTGGAAGCATAATCCGCCAGATATTTGTCCGGAACGAAGATAATCTCCTCTTCCCGCTTTAAAGTGTTGATTACCTCCACGGCATTGGTAGAGGTGCAGCAGATATCCAATTCGGCCTTAACCTCGGCGGAGGTGTTGACATAGCCGACGACTGCGGCTTTAGGGTGGCGGGATTTCAACTGCCGCAAATCCTCGGCAGTAATCATATTGGCCATTGGACAGCCGGCATTGAAGTCGGGGATGAGAATAGTTTTCTCCGGACAAAGAATCGAAGCGGTCTCGGCCATAAAATGCACACCGCAGAAAATTACCACCTCTGCCTCGGTCTTAGCGGCAATGCGGCTTAACTCCAAAGAATCGCCGTGGTAATCGGCAATATCCTGTACCTCGGGAAGCTGATAATTATGGGCGAGGATGATGGCGTGGCGCTCTTTTTTTAGCTTATTAATCTTCTCGATTATTCTTTCCATTATATCGCTTTATAAATCACCGCACCGCCCAACACCGTTTCTCCTCTATAAAATACCGCGGACTGTCCCGGGGTAACCGCCCTTTGCGGTTTGCGGAAGATGATTTTAAGGCGGCCGGCCTTCAAAGGAATAATTCTTGCTGGGGTTTCCTGATGATTATAGCGGATTTTCACCCTAGCCTCAACAACTTTGGCCGGCCGCCTGCCGTTCAACCATTTTACCTCCTTGGCGATAATCCCGCGCGAAAATACATCGGCCTCTTTCCCGACGATAAGCGCGTTTTTTTTTGCGTCAATCGCAATAATATACGCCGGATATCCCAAGGCCACTCCCAATCCTTCGCGCTGGCCAATGGTGTAAAAGGCGATGCCCCGGTGCTGACCCAAAACTTTTCTCTCTTTATCTAAAATTGGGCCGGGCCGCATAGTTAAATGCTCTTCGGCCTTCAATCTTGCTTCAAGGAATTGCCGGTAATCTTGTGGAATAAAACAAATCTCCTGACTACCGGGCTTTTCCGCAACCGGCAAAGCCAATTCCTTGGCGAGTCGGCGCACCCGGCTCTTGGTCAAACGGCCCAAGGGGAAAAGAATATGGGGCAGGGCCTTTTTGTTTGTAGAGTATAAAAAATATGACTGCTCTTTTTGCTTATCTTTTCCTTTCTTTAACAAATATCGGCGGCTTTGTTTGTCAAAGGCTATCCGCGCATAATGGCCAGTGGCTAAGAATCCGGCGTCCAATTGCCGGGCCTTTTTTAAAAGCGCAGCGAATTTTATATATTGATTGCAGCGGATGCAAGGATTAGGCGTCCTGCCGCAAAGATACTCGCGGCAAAACTCCCGGATGATTTTCTCTTCTAATATCCTGCCAAAATTCAAAACATAATGCGGAATCCGGAGTTTTGCCGCAACCCGGCGCGCGTCTTCAATGCCTTCAATGCCGCAACAGGATGGCCGCGGCCTTGACTCAGTGTTGATATTAAAACACATCGTCAGGCCAATTACTTCATAACCTTGCTGTTTAAGCAAGGCCGCGGCCACTGAAGAATCCACGCCTCCGCTCATTGCTACCACCACCCGTTTATTTTTTATTTTAGTTTTCATTCGTGACTTCTTGTATAGAACGATAAGCAGCCTCTAAAAGCAAATTAAGTTCCCCGTGGCTTATTGACAACGGCGGCAGCAGCACAATCACATTGCCCAGCGGCCTTAAGATTACGCCGTAGCTACGCGCTCTTCGACAAACCTTAACCCCGATTTCTTCCTCCCAATTATATGGCGCTTGGGAGAATTTGTCCCGCACCAATTCAATGCCTACCATAAATCCACATTGTCGGATGTCACCTACATGACTTAAATCCGCGAATCTCTCTAACCCGGATTTCAACCGGAAGATTTTCGACTGCAATTTTTGTATGACCTTTTCCCGACGGAAAAGCTCCAAACTCGCCAAGGCCGCGCTGCAGGCTAAAGGATTGCCCGTGTAGGTATGGCCGTGAAAAAAGGTTTTTCTCTCCTTATATTCGCCCAGAAAGGCCCGAAAGATTCTCTTCGTGGTCAAGGTGGCTGCCAAAGGAAGATAACCTCCGGTTATTCCCTTGGCCAGACAAAGGATATCCGGCGAGACTTTTTCTTTTTCGCAGGCAAACATTGCGCCGGTGCGGCCAAAACCCGTGGCCACCTCGTCGCAAATCAACAGAACATTATACCGATGACACAGCCGGGCGATTTTTTTTAAGAATCCCGGCGGCTGAACCAGCATTCCGGCTGCGGCGTAAACCAATGGCTCAATGATTAAACCGGCAATTTCCTGATGCCGAAGTTTTAAAATCTTTTCCGCGTCAGCTATACATCTTAATTTGCAATCCGGGAACTTTAAGCCGCGCGGACAGCGAAAACAATACGGCGAATTGACTTTAAAAGATTTAAAAAGCAACGGCGCATAAATTTTATGAAACAAGTCAATGCCGCCTACGCTTACCGCGCCAAGGGTGTCGCCGTGATAGGCATTGACAAAACGCACAAAGCTTTTTTTCTGGCGCGTCGCCGGGGATTTCTGCTGCCAGTATTGAAAGGCAATCTTTAAAGCTATTTCCACCGCCGTAGAGCCGGAATCGGAATAAAAGACTTTTTTTAATCCTTTGGGAGCAATGGCAATTAATTCCTGGGCTAATTTTATGGCCGGCGCATTGGATAAACCCAAAAGCGTCGAATGGGAGATTTTATTTATCTGTTGGCGCAAGGCCTCGTCTAATTCTTTGCGGTGATGGCCGTGGACATTAACCCACAGAGAAGAAACCCCGTCGAGATACCATTTACCGTTGGTATCCTTGATGAATGCGCCATTTCCCTCTTCAATGATCAAAGGCTCTTCCTTTAACCAGTCCCGCATTTGGGTAAAGGGATGCCAGAGAAATTTTTTATCAAGGCTGACCAGTGGACGGGAAACATTTTTCTTCTCGCGCAAAAGCAGCTTAAAATTTATGGCACGCGCAACTTTGCTTAAAGATTTTGAATAAGGAACTATGCCTAAAACCGGCACGCCGGAAATTCTGGCAATGGTTTGGGGATTGGTTTTTTCGCAGATACCGAGTGCGCTTTTTTGGGTTTGATTAAAAATGACCCCTAAGATTTCGAGGCCGGAATTTTTCGCCGCTTCGATGGTCAGCAGGGTATGGTTTATAGTGCCCAAGCTTAAGCGGGAAACAATGGCCACTGGAATATCCAGCGCCTTAATAAGATCAACGGTCAGAAGGTTTTGGTTTAAGGGGACCATAAGACCGCCGGCGCCTTCGACAATTACTATTGAGTAATGCGCTTTTAAATTGTCGAAGGCGCCCTTGATTTTCTCCAGCGCAATCTCTTTCCCCTCCATTTTCGCCGCTAACTGCGGCGCCAAAGCTCTTTTAAAACGATAAGGGCTTAATAAATTTATATCCTCCTTTATCCTCGCCGCTTTCTTTAAAAATTCGCCGTCGGGCCATTTTCCTTTTATCGCGCCGGTCTCTATCGGCTTCATCGCCGCAGCAGCAATGCCTTTTTTCCGAAGGCCGCGGCAAATGGCGGCGGCCACGACCGTCTTACCCACGCCCGTATCGGTGCCCGTAATAAAAACGCCTCTTCTCATATAACTGAATCCTTATTTCATCAGGATTTCCGGTATTCGGTTACGGCAAGGGTAACGACGCCCGTATCGTCTTTCGGTAGCGTCTGTCGGCTGAATCATGTTACCGTTACCCTAACCGACTGACATAACCGGAGAATCATATTTTTTCTGCGACAACAATCACTGCCCTAAAAGTTGCCGGCAGCCATCCCTTTCTCGCAAAGCGGATTTTATATTGCCGCTCCATTTCTTTAAGCACCCGGCGCCCCTCAAGACCCTTAATCCATTGCTGGTAGTGATGACTAGCGCCAATAGATTTAAGCCACTGGATGAGCTCTCGGGAAGAGCGGTAACTTCTTTTCTTGTGGTAATGCTTAAATTTTATAATCCGAAATCCAGCTGATTTTAAAGCGGCGGTTATCCTGCTTTCCTGCGGATGACGATAGTCTTCTTGAGGGCAAACCCTTAATACCCGCTTGGCTGCCGCGATAAAACTCTGTTGTAATTCCTTAAGCGTGCCTGCGGTCGTCAGGGAAAGATAGAATTTTCCGCCGGCAATTAGAATCCGGTTTGCCTTTTTAAACGCTCCTTTTAAATCGCTTATCCGCTGATAAACCAGATTGGAGATAATAAGTTCAAAACTCTGCGGCTTAAACGGCATAAATTCTAAATCCGCCTGCAGAAATAATTTGTCCTTTCGTGGCGCACGCTTACCGGCTACCTTAAGCATCCCCGCCGAAAGGTCAAATCCGGTTATTTGTGCAGACGGAAATTTTCTGGTCAATACCGCACTCAAAGCGCCGGTGCCGCAACCGATATCTAAAATCCGCTGCGGCGGCTTTTGACTGCTTTCCAAAAATCCCAAAAGCCGCCGCCCTACTTCTTGCGGCAGCCAGGCGTATTGCTCATACTGCCAAGCAGCACGGGAAAAATCCCGGGTTATTCTCTCCTTATCCATTCCTTTAAAGTCCGGTTAAAGGCTTGCGGCTGTGTCAAGAACGGGGCATGGCCGCAGCCTTTAA
>JBMONJ010000076.1:0-1619 GCA_049324655.1 Candidatus Omnitrophota bacterium
GATTAAAGACCAACTTTTTAGCGAAGGATTCCGGGTGGCCTTCGATGATTCTGCGGAAACTTTGCAGAAAAAAATCCGCAATGCCGAAATTGAAAAGCTGCCGTATATCTTAGTTGTCGGCACCAAAGAGGCGCAGAATAATTGCGTGGCAGTGCGTAAGCGAAGAGTCGGGGATCAAGGACAAGTGGGGTTGGAGGAGTTTGTGAAGAGGGTTAGGGAGGAGATAGAGGAGAAAAGGTAAGTTGAGTTTATCCGCCTTCGTCTCGCCTTCACTAAAGTTTCGGCGGACTTCGGCGAGATTAAATTCCGGCTAACAATTTATGTCGTTCTTAAAAACTCCATAAGTTGTGCCGTCATCTAAGGAGGTGGTCGCGATTCAAAGGCAAGTGAGAGTTAACGAGCGGATTAGAGTACCGGAGGTGCGCGTAGTCGGCCCTGCCGGGGAACAAATGGGGGTAATGTCATTGTCCCGCGCCTTGGATTTGGCGAATCAACATGAATTGGATTTGGTGGAGGTGGCGCCCACTGCCAACCCACCGGTTTGCCGCATTATGGATTTCAGCAAATATAAATATGATCAGGAGAAAAAAGAGCGGGAGATGAAGAAGCACCAGAAGCAGGGTCAGCTCAAAGAAATCCGGGTCAAGCCGCACATTGACGAACACGATTATCTGGTTAAGTTGAAACAACTGACGAGCTTCCTGCAGAAGAAGGACAAGGTCAAGGTAAGTTTGTTCTTCCGCGGCCGGGAAATGGCGCATCAGGACATCGGACAGAATATCATCAACCGTTTTATCGCCGATATCCAGCCCGTCGGGCAGGTGGAAAAGGGGCCGCTTATGGAGGGCCGGATTTTAACCATGACCATCGCTCCCAAGTAACCCCGGTTAAAATATAAAGAGGATTATTATGCCAAAATTAAAAACCAGAAAGGCCGTTGCCAAGCGGTTTAAATTAACCAAGTCGGGAAAAATAAAAAGGGGCAGCGCTTATCGCGGCCACATCCTTTCCAAAAAGTCGCGCAGACGCAAAAGGCGGCTGCGCCAGGGAGGACTGGTTCATGCCAGCGACTTGGGGAAGGTCCGCAGCTGGCTGCCTTACGGTAACAAATAAAGGAGAATCATAATGTCAAGAGTCAAGCATTCAGTCGCAACCCACCGACGGAAGAAGCGCGTTTTAAAAGCGGCCAAGGGCCAATTCCTTGACCGCAGCAAACAATACCAGCAGGCCCGCCGGTCCCTGTTGCATAGTATGGCCTATGCCTATCGCGACCGCAAAAATAAAAAACGCGCGCTGCGCAGCCTTTGGATTCTGCGTATTAACAGCGCCTGTAGAAGCGAGGGCTTGACCTATAACCGGTTTATGCACGGGCTTAAAAAAGCCAATATTGCCATTGACCGCCAGATGCTTTCTGAGCTGGCAATCAGCAATCCGGAAAGCTTTAGCAAATTGGTAGAAATCGCAAAAGGATAGCATGCTAAGAGGTTCTCGGTTTCGGTATAGGTATCGGTAACGTCTGGTTTTGGTTGTAGGTTTAGTTGTCGTTAAAAAACGAGAACCACAACCACAACGACAACCCGACGCCCTACTCCGCTAAAGCTTCGAAGGGCTGTCCTCCG
>JBMONJ010000077.1:0-12792 GCA_049324655.1 Candidatus Omnitrophota bacterium
GCCTTCCACTTCCCAGATAGAGTATGGCACGAGCACTACTTATAGCCGGATAACTTCTGAAGACCGCGATTTGGTTATTTATCATAAAGTGACCATTACCGACCTTGATCCAGCGACCCTGTATCATTACCGGGTAATCAGCCGGGATGTTTACGGTAATGAGGCGGTCAGCGGCAATTTTACCTTTGTTACGCTTAAAGAGCCGCCTAAGAGCCGGCCGCCGCAAATTTCTGATGTTGAGGCGGCGGCCATTGTCGCTGCCGGGCCGCAGGAGGGGCCGGTTAAAGAGAAACTAAAAAGAAAAACCTCAGCAACCCAGCCGGTGGTACCACTAAGGGCCGAGCAGGAAAAGGCCGGAGAAAAAGCGGAGGCGGATAGAGAGGTAATCAGCGAAGAAAGAGAAGAAAAGGAAGCCAGGGGGCAGCTTATTAAACAGGAGGAGCCGGTCAAGGAAGCCCTGACGGAAAGGGGGGGTATCTTACTTAAAAAAGGAAAATGGCAGATTGATCCCTCCATAACATATGTTTATACCTCGGCCAACCGGATTACCGTTGAGGGCTATACCATATTTCCCATTCTGATTGTCGGCGAGATCTCCACGCAAAAGGTAAAAAGGGACCTCGCGATTGCCAGTATAACCACGCGTTATGGATTAAGAGACGATTTGCAGGTAGAATTAAGCGTGCCTTTCCGCTATCAGCACGACCGAGTTACCGTTGAATCTCCGGCATCCGAAACCGTCCGTTCTGCCTCCGGCATAGGCGATGTTTCTGCCGGGCTATTTTATCAGTGCGCTTACGAGAAAGGAATTATGCCGGATTTAATCGCTGGTTTAAGTGTAAAGTCCAATACCGGCGGCAATCCTTATGGCAAAGATATTGGCTTGGGAACCGGGCACTGGGGGATTAAGGCGAGTCTGGTCGCGGTTAAATCCTCAGACCCGGCAATACTTTTTGGCAGCTTAGGATATACCTATAATGTTAAACGCGACGATATCGAAGGCTTTGGCACCATAAAGCCCGGTGATACCATTGATTACAGTCTGGGCGCGGCATTTGCCCTGAATTATCAATTAGCTTTCAGCGCTCAGGTGCAGCAGTCGCTTACCCGCAAGATGGAAATGAACCACTCGACGGTCCCCGGCTCTTTCACCAATGTTGTGAGTCTTAAATACGGACTCACTTGGTCGATCAATAAGAATTTATCCTGCGATGTTTCGGCCAGCAACGGCCTTACCACCGATTCCCCGGATTTTATCCTCGAAGTGCGCTTCCCCTATAAATTCTGATCCCTTTGCGTTAAGATAAATATCCTTATTCGGGGATTTGCTAAGATAATTCTGATATGATAGAATAATCGGCGGTATTCTAACCATGGCCCACCTTTTTTGTTGGGTAGCTATGAATAAATGTCGGGTCTTCAGTCTCTATTTTATGATATTGCTTGCCAGCTTTTTCCCCGGCTGTAGCCACCCGGAGGAGGTAAAGAAGATTGACCTTAGCAAAAGGGAGGCCGTTAAAGAGAGCACCGGTGGAGAGGAAAGGATTAAAATCGGCCTTGTCCCGGAGCAGGATATTCGTAAAATGGCTTCCCGCTTTGAACCGCTGGCCGAATATCTGAATAAAAAATTAGGCGCTAAGGTAACCCTCATATATCTAGATAGCTACGCCGAGGTATGCGACAAATTTATTTACAAGCAGTTAGACGCTGCCTTTTTTGGCAGTTTTAGTTATGCGCTTACCCATGCTAAGGCCGGAGTTGAACCGCTGGCCCGTCCGGATTACAGTGGCACTTCAACCTACCGCGGGCTGATAATCGTAAGGCAGGAGGGCAAGATAAACAGCACCGCGGATATGCAGGGTAGGCGTCTGGCATTGGTGCATCGGGCTACTTATGCCGGCTATCTTTTCCCGTTATATTATTTTAATAAACAGGGGATTAAGGACTTAAATGAATATTTCTCTGAGATTACATTCGCCGGAGGTCATGATAAATCTATCTTTATGCTGCTGAGGGGCGAGGCAGATATCGCCGCGCCCAAGGACTTGGTGTATCAAAGGGTCATCAAAGAAAACCCGAACTTAGAAAAGCAATTAGTAATCTTGGCGGTCTCTGGCCCGGTTCCTTCCAATGCCTTATGTGTCAGCAAGGATTTTAAGCCGGCCTTAAAAGAGAAATTAAAAGCTATCCTGTTAAATTTGGATAAATATCCGGATTCCGCTCCGGTCTTGGCGGCCTTAGGCGCCAGCCGGTTCATTGAGACCAAAGACGAGGATTACCAGTACCTGTACGAGACGATAAAGGCCTTAGGGATAGATTTGAACACCTACCCATATTATGAGCGCCCGGATATAGGTTTTAAAAAAGAATGATAAGTCTGCGCCGGAAAATTCTCTTTGGGATGATTTTCCTGTTGGTGCTCTTTGGGGTAACCACTGCCTTGGTTTCCCGGGCAATGCTCTTGGGCATGCTGAAAGGGGAATTATTGCAGAAGGGCTTAATCCACGCCAAAAGCATTTCTGCCAGCAGCTTGGTTGATGTCCTGACGCATAACAGTTTGCGGCTTGAGAAATTGCTGGATGATGAAAAAAAGATGGATAAGGATACCGCGTACATTTTTATTATCGATCCCGTAGGCCGGCTGCTGGCGCATACTTTTTTAGAAGGCTTTCCCGTGGAGCTTAAAAATGCCAATGCAATTCCGGAAAACCGGGATTTTAATATTCAGGCCTTGGATACCCAGCTGGGCTTAATATACGATTTTACGGTTCCAATTTTTTCCGAGGGAAACCAGATAGGTCAGGTGCGTCTGGGGATATTTCGCAGCTCAATTACCCGGACCATCGCGCTTATCAGCCGGGTAATCGCCGCAGTTACTTTGCTGATTATCCTCGTCGGCGTGTTCTTGGCCTATAAAATATCCGCATTAATCACCCGGCCAATTTTCCGACTGGTAGAAGCCACCCGCTCTATACAAAAAGGGGACTTTAGCGCCAAGGTGGAGGTAAAGAGTCAGGATGAAATCGGACTTTTGGCCAAGGCCTTTAACCAGATGGTTTCGCATTTGAATGAGCTGGTACTGGAGGTGGAGCGTCTGACTAAAAATAAGGAAAGAGAGCAGATTGCCCTGGACCTGCACGATAACTGCGCTCAGGATTTGGCAAACATTGCCAAGAGGCTGGAGCTGTGCAAAAAGCTCTTTAGGTTAGAGCCGGCCAAGGCCTTTGCGGAATTAAACTCGTTAAGAGAAAATATACTGGCCCACCTTAGCAAGGCGCGTCACCTGATAAACGGGCTTAAATCATCGCCCGAAAATGATTTTGTTTTACTGCAAGAGATAGGCAAATATATAAAGGATTTTCAGCATAATAACGATATCCAAGTGGGATTATTCTTTTCCGAAGCGATTAACGATATTAAGATTCCCTTGGACAAAGCCAAGCAGATTTTTTATATCATCACCGAAGCCCTGACCAATATCCGAAAACATTCCCAGGCAAAGAATGTAGAATTATGTTTGGTAACCCAAGACCAGAATGTGCTGGCCATAAACATTAAAGACGACGGCCAGGGTTTTCAGATTAACGAGGCGCAGGCATCCGCTTCCCGTGAGGGCAAGTGGGGCCTGATGAGCATGCGCCAGAGGGCCAATTCCCTCGGCGGCAGCTTGGTTATCAGCTCAGTTCCCAATCAGGGAACTGAAATCTCCGTGAGGATTCCTTAAATGCCCGACTCTATCCGAGTATTTCTCTGCGACGACCATGTCCTGTTCCGTCAGGGCTTAAGGAAATTATTGGAATTAGAGCCGGATATTGCAATAGTCGGAGAGGCGGGAGATGGCCGGGAAATGCTGGACAAATTAAAGAAGGCCGGCCCGGAGGTAATATTAATGGATATAAGCATGCCGGATATGGATGGGGTTACCGCCACCTATAAAGTAAAGAAGCTCTTTCCTGCGCCTAAGATTATTATTCTTACGGTTCATGAAGACGAACAACATATCTTTATGGCGATTAAAGCCGGGGCCATGGGGTATCTTTTAAAAGATGTATCCATTGAAGAGTTGATAGAGGCCATCCACAGCGTTTATAAAGGAGAAGCGCTCATTCAACCGGTGATTGCCGCCAAGGTCTTGAAGGAATTTACCCTGCTGGATAAACGCAAGATTAAAGAAGGGGATAAATTCTTCAGTGATTTGACGGAAAGGGAAAAGGAAATCCTGCGCTTAATTACTTTAGGAGGCACTAACAAAGAGATCGCCCAAAAACTCGGCATAACCGAAAAGACGGTTAAAAATCACCTTAGCAACATCTTCTCAGTTCTCCATGTCAATAACCGCACCCAAGCCGCAATTTATGCCTTAGACAAGAAAATTTAAACCTTATACCTTTAGAAATTATTTAGGACTTTAGGCCCAGAGAAATCTGGGCCTTTTTATTTTTGGCAAAAAGGACTTTTGGCACTTGTGGATATTATTAAGACCAGTATAATGCCAGCCAATTACTCTCCCTGTCCTATGAAGTGGTTTATATCCCACGAGACCATAAAGTCATCCTTCCTGCAAACCCTCGAGAGAGACTGCAAAGAAAAGGTCCGACACTGTTATCAGTGCGGCAAATGCTCTGCCGGCTGCCCTATATCCTTTGCCATGGATTATCTGCCTAATCAAATCATCCGGATGGTGCAATTGGGAATGGAGGAGCAGGTGCTTTCCAGTAAAACCATCTGGCTTTGCGCCTCCTGCCTTACCTGCTCAACGAGATGCCCGCGGAAAATAGATATTGCCGAGATAATGGATTATTTAAGAAGGCGCGCCTATAAAAAGCAGATAATCCCGCTGGATGAGACCGAGATCCCCTTATTCAATAAAATCTTTTTAAAAAATATCGAGTTATTCGGCCGGCTTTATGAAATGGGCCTCATTGGGATGTTTAATATGTTAAGCGGAGAATTTTTTAAGGATATGTCTTTGGCGCCCAAGATGTTCCTTAAGCGCAAAATCGGAATTTTCCCGCCGCGGGTAAAGAATTTAAAAGCGATAAAGGCAATCTTTAAAGAGGCGGGCAGGTTAGGCCGGGCGCGCCGCGACCGCCTGCTGCATCCCAAGCTGTTATTAGTTAATTTATCCCGTAAGTTAATTGGAAAATTAGAAAGGTTTAAATGAAATACGCCTATTTCCCGGGTTGTTCCTTACATTCTACGGCACGGGAATACGACTTATCCACCCAAGCGGTTGCCAAGGCCTTAGGCATAGAGCTTATGGAGATACCGGACTGGATATGCTGCGGAGCCACGCCGGCGCACCTTACCTTGCACCTTTTATCCTTGGCCCTGCCCGTTAAAAATCTGCTTTTGGCAAAGAGAATGGGAACTTATGAAGTGGCGACCTGTTGCGCGGCCTGCTTTAGCCGGCTGAAGATTGCCAACCAATTTATGCAGAATGACGCGGCGCATAGAGAAAATGTGGAAAAGATCGTCGGTGAGCCATACCACGGTGAAATCAAGGTAAGGCATTTCTTAGATGTGTTGGTAAATGTCTTTGGGCTAAAGAATTTAAAGGAGCATCTGGTAAGAGAGTTAAAAGGCCTTAAGGTTGCCTGCTATTATGGGTGCCTCTTGACGAGGCCTCCAGAGGTAACTGAATTGGATGACTTGGAAGAGCCGCGGCTAATGGATGATTTAATGAGGACCATTGGCGTAGAGCCGGTGGTTTGGCCGTATAAGACCGAGTGTTGCGGCGCCAGTTTTTCTCTTACTAAAACCGAAATCGTGCTTAAGCTTTCCGCGGACATCCTGCAAATGGCTGCGGATGAAGGCGCGCAGGCGATGGTGGTGGCTTGTCCGCTTTGTCAGTCCAACTTGGACTTAAGGCAGCCGATGATTAACCAGCGATATCAGAAGCAATTCCATTTGCCGGTTTTTTATTTTACCCAGTTAACCGGTCTGGCCTTGGGAATTAAGCCGCAGAATTTGGGCTTTAACAAGCATATTGTTAATCCGCTGCCCTTATTGAAAGAAAAGGTTGGGGTATGAAGATCGGAGTTTTTGTCTGTCATTGCGGAACCAATATCGCGCAGACTGTTGATGTAGAGGCAGTGGCTAATGCTGCGCAAGGATTGCCAAAAGTAAAATTCGCCGCCACCTACAAATATATGTGCTCTTCGGTGGGGCAGAATTTGATCAAGGATACGGTTAAGGAAAAAGGCCTGGATAGAATTGTAGTTTGCGCCTGCAGTCCCAGTCTGCATGAGAAGACTTTTCGCCAGTGTCTGGAAGATGCGGGAATAAATCCCTATTTGATAGAGATGGCCAATATAAGAGAGCATTGCTCCTGGGTTATTCGCGAAAGGGATGCAGCAACTCAAAAAGCAATTGCGATAATGAAACTGGCCGTGGCTAAGGTTTCCCGGGATCGGCCATTAGAAAAAACCTATGTGCCAATAGAGAAAAAGGTGTTGATTATCGGCGGAGGGATATCCGGTATTCAGTCCGCCATTGATATTGCCTTTGCCAAATATCCGGCGGTAATCGTGGAAAAAGAGCCGAGTATCGGCGGCAGAATGGCGCGGTTTGATAAAACCTTTCCCACCTTGGATTGCGCTGCCTGCATTTTAACTCCGAAAATGGTCACGGTGTCGCAGAGCCCGTACGTAACCCTACACACCTATTCTGAAATCCAAGAGGTAAGCGGCCATGTAGGAAATTTTAAAGTCAAAGTTAGAAAAAAGGCGCGCTCCGTTGATCTATCAAAATGCACGGGCTGCGGGGTCTGTTGGAATAAATGTCCGGTAAAGGTGACTTCAGAATTTGATCTGGGCTTAGGCAAGCGCACGGCAATTTATACGCCTTTCCCGCAGGCAGTGCCTAATGTGCCGGTAATTGACCGGGATAATTGCCTTTGGTTTAGAGCCAAGAAATGCGGATTATGCCAGAAGCTCTGTCCATTTAAGGCCATAAATTATGATCTGCAAGATGAGATAGTGGAAGAAAAGTTCGGGGCGATTATCGTGGCCACCGGCTTTACCCAATTTGATTATTCTGTCTACGGAGAGTATGGTTACGGAAAGCTTAAGGATGTGATTACCGGATTGCATTTTGAACGCATGGTCAATTCTTCCGGACCCACCGCCGGCAAAATTGTCCGACCTTCCGACGGGAAAGCGGCGCATAATGTGGTATTTATCCAGTGCGTAGGCTCCCGCGACGAACAGAAAGGTATGCCGTATTGCTCAAGGCTCTGTTGTATGTATACGGCCAAACATGCCCTGCTTTTAAGAGAGCATAACCCGCAGGCCCAAGCGTATGTTTTTTATATTGATATCCGGGCCGCGGGAAAAAATTATGAGGAGTTTGTGAAAAAGACGCAGGATGAATACGGGGCAGTTTATTTACGGGGCCGGGTCTCCCGCATCTTTGAGAAAGACGGCAAATTAGTGGTAAGAGGAGCGGACACTTTAAGCGGAGCGCAGATTGAAATCAGAGCCGACCTAGTGGTGCTGGCCACCGGTTTGATTGCCCAGAATGACGCTGCCTCGCTGGCGCAGATGCTCCATATTCCTTATGACCAGAATAATCTTTATACTGAGGCGCATCCCAAACTTGCGCCGGTAGAAACCATAACCAGCGGCGTTTTCTTAACCGGCGCTTGTCAATCGCCCAAGGATATCCCGGATACCGTGGCTACTGCTTCAGCCGCCTCAGTAAAGGCCTTAGGCCTTTTAATTCAGGATAAATTGGAAAGAGAGCCTTTAATTGCCAAGGTGGATAATACTCTTTGTTCCGGGTGTCAGGATTGCATTAAGGCCTGTCCATTCACTGCCATTGAGGCCAAAGAAATCGAAGACCGAATGTCTAAGCGAAAACGGATGGTAGCCGAAGTCCTTGCCGGCGTGTGCACTGGCTGCGGTAATTGCGCGGCAGTCTGCCGGATGTCGGCCATTGATTTGGAAGGGTTTAGCAACCGGCAGGTTATGGAAGAAATTGGGGCGATATGAATAATTCCAATGAAAACAGTAAAGAGTTTGAGCCGAATATCGTGGGGTTTTTGTGCAACTGGTGCAGTTATGCTGGCGCGGATTTAGCCGGCACCTCGCGTATGGAGTACCCGGGGAATATAAAAATTATCCGTGTGCCTTGCTCGGGCCGGGTAAATCCGCTTTTCATTTTGAAGAGCCTGACCAACGGCGCTGACGGAGTATTAATTTCCGGCTGCCACATTGGAGACTGCCATTATTCCGAAGGTAACTATTATGCCCGGCGCCGGTTTGCCGTCTTAAAAAGGTTTTTGGAATATCTGGGGATAGACCCCCGCAGACTGCAGATGGCTTGGGTTTCTGCCTCCGAAGGCGAAAAATGGGCCAAGTTAGTAAAGCAGCTGACCGAGGAGATTAAGTCCGCGGGGCCAAACCCCCTGTCCAAAAAACATGCTTGAAGCATTAAAAGGCCAGATTAAGGAATTATTAAAAGCCAAAAAGGTTGAGTTGGTCATTGGATACCAAAGGGCCAATGACGGCATTGCTGCCATTCCTTATTTTATGGAGAAGGCAAGCGAGGCAGAGAATTTAATCTGGGATGCCTATTGCGTATACAATCTCTCCAAATATCTCTTGGAGTTTCCGGATAAAAAGAAAGGGATAATTGCCAAGCCCTGCGATTTAAAATCCCTAATCGTTTTGCTGCAGGAGAATCAGCTAAAAAGGGAGGAGCTTTTTATTATTGCGGTTGAATGCAAGGGTGTAGCGGATGAGAAAAAAAATAACGCCCAAGGCTTTCCTATGAAATGTAAAGACTGTGACCTCAAAATCCCCAAGCTCTATGATGTCCTTATTGAGGATAAGGAGAAAAAGGCCAAGCTGGAAACCGGCTATGATGAGTATGAGGCCATTCGTAAATTAGAGGCCAAGTCTATTGAGGAAAGGCAGCGGCTGTGGGAGGAAGAATTCTTAAGATGCATCCGCTGCTATGCCTGCCGGCAGATCTGCCCAATGTGTTATTGCCCGCGCTGCGTGGCTGAGCAGACTATGCCGGCTTGGTTTTCCAAGGCCGGCAATTTGCCGGGAAATCTTTCTTGGAATGTAACCCGGGCAATGCATTTGGCTGGCCGGTGCGTTGACTGCGGAGAATGTGAAAGGGCTTGTCCGGTGGGCCTGCCGCTAAGGGATATCCATAAGAAAATCGAAAAGGATGTCCGGGAATTATTTAATTATGAAGCCGCAAGTGATATAGCGCAAAAGCCGCTGTTTAGCAGCTTTGATAAAAATGACCCGGATGCTTTTATTAGATAAAGCAGATTTGTTCAGGCGCTTAAGCGACCGCTTAAAAGATTTTGAGATTATCGGCCCTTATGAGCTGCCGAATCGGGGAATTTTCTATGCAACTTTAAAGGATATAAATGATTTGTATTTGGGCGAGGCCTTTACCATTGAGCCAATAAAGAAATTCTTCTTGAATCCCTCCGAGGAGCTTGAGGAGCCTTTGGCACAAAGACAAAGGATAATTATCGGGGCCAGGCCTTGCGAGGTCCGCGGTTTGGAGTTAATGGATAAAGTTTTTGATGGTTCTGATCATAAGGACCAACACTATCTGCACAACCGCCAGCGTTCAGTCATTATTGGCTTAAGCTGCTCTTTGCCGGATAAGACCTGTTTTTGCACCTCAATGGAGGGCTCCCCAGTTGAAAACCGGGGAATGGACGCTTTGCTTTCGCGCAAGAATGAAGATTCCTTTTTTCTCGAGGTATTTACCCAAAAGGCGCAGGATTTATTTTTAGATATTGGTAGAGAAGCAGAGCAAAAAGAACAAGACGATCTAAAGAAAATCAAGCAGGATTGCATTCATACGCTGAAAAGAAAGATAGGCGTGCCTGCATTAGAAAAGTTAGACGCAGTCTTTGAAAATGACTATTGGGTTAGAGTATCCCGGCCCTGCCTGAGCTGCGGGGTCTGCACCTATCTTTGCCCTACCTGCCATTGTTTTGATTTGGTGGACGAGGAACGTAAGAGGCTGCGCTGTTATGACGGTTGCGCCTTTAGCGATTTTACCCTTGAGGCCTCGGGAGTCAATCCCCGACCCACAAAAAAAGAACGCTATCGCCAGAGGGTTTTTCATAAATTCAATTATTTTAAGAAAAATTTTGCAGAGAATCTCTGCGTTGGTTGCGGAAGATGCATTAGATATTGCCCGGTAAAGATAGATATATCCGAAATAATAGATAAAACACCGATATAAAATGCAAAATATATGTCATTTTGCATTTTGATATTTAATTTTTGGATTTAAGCTATGAACAATATTTATTTACCGCATTTGGCCAAGATTATTGAGATAAAACCGGAAGCTGCGGATATCCGCACCTTCAGATTAAAGTTTATTGACCAAGCCTTTGAGAAATCATTCAGGTATTTTCCGGGTCAGTTTGTAGAGTTTTCAGTTTTTGGCGAAGGGGAGGCGCCTTTTTGTATTGCCAATTCTCCCACGCGAAATTCGGGAATAGAGTGCAGCGTAAAACGAATGGGTAAGGTCACGCAGGCGGTGCATGAATTAGAGGTGGGCGATACCGTGGGAATCCGCGGGCCTTATGGCAGAGGATTTCCTCTGCAAGATTTGCAAAATAAAAATCTCCTCTTTGTTGCCGGCGGCATTGGCTTGGCGCCGCTGCGTTCCTTAATTAATTATTGTTTGGATAATCGCAGCCAATTCAAAAGCCTGACCATTGTCAATGGGGCCAGGACTTCCCAAGACTTGGTTTATAAAGATGAATATCCACTGTGGCAGAAGGCAAGCGATACCCATTTGCATCTGACCGTGGATTGTCAGGAAGAGAATTGGACCTGTATGGTCGGGGTGGTGCCAAAAATCTTAGAGCAGTTAGAGCCAACTTGCCAGGACACAGTGGCCGTTGTCTGCGGCCCGCCGATAATGATTAAATTTACTTTGCCGGTTCTTTTAAAGCTCGGCTTTTGTCCCGAGGCTATAATTACCACCTTGGAGATGAAAATGAAATGCGGCTTAGGCAAGTGCGGCAGATGCAATATAGGCCATCTCTACATTTGTAAGGACGGCCCGGTATTTCGTTACGCAGAATTAAGAAAATTAAATTACGAGTTGTAAGGAGGTGAAAATGAACCAGCCATTTTGTCTTTTAAGGAGCACTAGATTGTTTGTGGTCAGTTTTATGTGCGTGTTAGGGTTAAGCTATATCCCGTTGCTTTTGAATATCTGGATAGACACCCAGATGAAGATTGGCAATATTCAACAGGCCTACGGAACCTTTGAATTCGCAGAATTGGTGGAGCATACTGGAAGGTATATTTCCTGGTTTGCCTTTACCTTTGGTTTTGCGGTTTTAACTCTGATTTTATGTACCGATTACTCGGAAAAGATTAAGAGCATCTTTGCAGTCTTGCCTTTTATTCTGATTGTTTCCGATATCGGTTCAATGTGGCTTATCCGTTACGCCGCGCCGATATTCTGCTGGCAGTTGTGGTTTTCCGGACTTTCTTTGGCCATCTGCTTTTTGGCCATATTTTGGTTAACCATACGACACGTGCTATTTGTGAAATGCAAATGATGGAAGGAGGGTTTTAAAAAAATGCGTATGCTTCGTAAGGGCGTAGTAGTGTCTTTGAGTTTATCCGCTTTTCTCTTTATGCTGCCTTTTGAGCTGATGCAGGGAGTAATAAAAAGGTTGTCCGGCCGAGGTAGAGGCACAAGACTCGTCTCTGAGGTTTATGCTGAGGTGTTTTGTCAGGTGGATGAAGCGTTACAGATTCTCCTCCCCACAGCCAAAGACATAAAAGAAGAGATAAAGACCTTAACCGAGGAGCAAAAAAAGACGGTTGCCCAGAAGGCAAAGATCGAATGGGATGCGGAAAATGATCGGCAATACCCCTTTTATGTCTCCTCAACGGGCATAGCGGTTATAAATACGGTAAAGGGAAAATGGGGGCCCATAACCTTTATGATGGCCTTTGATAAAGAAGGCAAGATTAAAGATTTAATCGTCCTTGAGCTTAAGGAGAGAAGGGGACGACCGGTTAAAGACCGTCGATTCTTGGACCAATTTATGGGCAAGTCAGCGGCTGACCCTATAAAGTTGAACAAGGATATCAAGGGTATTGCCGGCGCTACGATTTCTTCCCGGCAGATGTCTGACGGCATAAGAAAATTAGTGCATATTTATGAGCTTTTCTACAAGCAATAAATCAGTCAGGATTTCCCGGATGCGTTATCGGATGAACACCTTTTGCTCTATTAAGGCAGAGGCGGAGGATGACGCATCAATCGCGGCTGGCGTAGAAAAGGCTTTTCTTGAGATAGGGCGGATAGAAGGCCTTTTCTCGCGCTATAAAAGCGAAAGCCAAATCTACCGGCTAAATAAAGCCGGAGCTCAAGCGCCAATAAAATTAAATGCGGAGGTATTTGGACTCATTGCCTATGGCCTTCAGATATCCCGGATGACTGCCGGGGCTTTTGATATTACCGTGGGCGCGGCAATTGACTGTTGGCGCTGCTCTAAAGAGCAAAATCAGCTGCCTACGGAAAGCCAATTGCAGGAATTGCCGGCTCGGATTGGTTTTGAGAAGGTGTCTTTGCATTATCCGGGACATTTGGTTTTGTTTAGCAAGCCGGGAATACAAATTGACTTGGGTGCGCTGGCCAAAGGTTATGGGCTTAACCGAGTGGTTATGATTCTAAGGCAGGAGGGTATTGAACGCGCCGTGGTTAATCTCGGCGGGAATATCTATGTTCTGGATAATGAGCCGCAGACCATTGCCATTCGTCACCCGGTCT